>JANQGB010000343.1 GCA_028277545.1 Phycisphaerae bacterium
ACGTCGCTATCCGCGTCTGAGTCGAAGCAGTCGCAGGCCGGGTCTTCTAACCCAGCATCCGGACCATCCAGACACGAATACAGATCAGCGTAGTCGTCCAGATCCACGTCGCCGTCAGTATCGCAGTCGCCAATCCCAGCGCCATTAAGGAAGAGCACCCAGACGGCACCACGGTCCAGCCCCCCGTCGTCGTCGTGAGGTGCTCCGGCAGCCAAGTCAGCCACGCCATCACCATTAAGATCACCCAGCGCGGCGACCGAAGCGCCGAAGAAGTCTTGAGTATCCAGTGCTCCCGTAAAGCCGCCCTCCGTGTCGCTGATCTTCTGGTGCGACTTGACTGTCCCGTCCGTGTTAAGGAACAGCATCCAGACGGCACCACGGTCGTCACCGCCATCATCATCACCCTCTGCACCGACGGCCAAGTCGCCCATGTGGTCCCAGTTTACATCGCCGGGTGACGAGACCGAGGAGCCGAATCTATCAGCGTCATCCAATGTGCCCGTGAGACCGCCTATTGTATCGCTGATCTTCTGGTGCGATCTCACTGTTCCGTCGGTGTCGAGAAACAATACCCATATCGCACCACGGCTCGTTCCGCCATCGTCGTCATTCACCGCACCGACAGCCAAATCTCCCGTGCCATTACCGTCTAGATCCCCCAGCGGCGCGATCGAGCTGCCAAACCAGTCCCAATTATCCAGTGTGCCGGTGAAGCTGCCTTCTGTATCACTGATCTTCTGGTGTGACTTGACGGTTCCGTTGATGTTGAGGAACAACACCCAGACGGCACCACGATACGGTCCGCCGTCACCATCTCGGTTCGCTCCGACGGCCAAGTCACAAATCTCGTCACCGTCGAGATCTCCAAGACCGGCCACAGAGTAGCCGAACTGGTCAAAGTTATCCAGTGCTCCCGTGAAGCCGCCCTCCGTGTCGCTGATCTTCTGGTGTGACTTGACGGTTCCGTTGACGTTGAGGAACAACACCCAGACGGCACCACGATACGATCCGCCGTCATCATCCCCGTACGCACCGACAGCCATATCTCCCGTGCCATCACCGTCCAGGTCACCCAGCGCGGCAACTGAAGCGCCGAAAAAGTCTTGAGTGTCCAGTGCTCCCGTGAAGCCGCCCTCCGTGTCGCTGATCTTTTGGTGCGACTTCACGGTGCCATCGGCGTTCAGAAAGAGCACCCATACTGCGCCGCGATCTGCGCCCCCATCGTCGTCATATGCCCCGACGGCGATGTCTCCCACACCGTCACCATTGAGATCACCAAGCGCGGCGACCGATGACCCAAATGCATCTCCGTTATCCAATGAGCCGGTGAAGCCGCCGTCCGTGTCGCTGATGAGCTGTTGATCCAGGACCTCGCCTGGGGCTGCCAACGCTTGGTCCAAGGTTGCCAGAGTAAGAAGGGTAGGCAACACGGCGCACAAGACTCGGCGAGTCGAACAATCCGTAGCTTGGAATGTCATTTCGAGTTCTCCTTCGAATTCACGCGACTCCCTACCTTTGGTGACAGAGCGCTGTCTACAAAGTTAAATAAGCAATACGCCGTGAAGCTAACGCGCATCTTGCCGTTCCGCAAGAGCGACTGTATCTCTTCAGCCGACTGCAGGGGCTGGCTGCCCATATAAAGTAAGAACTTACTTGCAGCCTGGGCTGCGTGCTGTTCTTGCGGGAGCATGCGGCCAGGGAAGGCCAACTCGATCTCCGCCCAATCGCTGATCGCGGCGGCGGCACGAGGGGAACTGGACGAGTCGCTTGCCCGGCAACTCTACCAGCACGGACCGGAAGTGGTCACTCTGGCACTGTTGGCCGCCGACAAGCACATTTCCGTGTTACACAGGCAAGGCGGTAGACAGCAGGCCACGCCTTCGGCCATGGTGCCGGCGGCATGAGAAGAACGCCGCGTACGCCCGGTTCTGAATCAGCAAAACGCTCGGCTAGCCATACGGCACTCGGTCCGGCGATTGGCCGCGCGTCTCGCGTTAGAGTACGGCACCGGCCCCGGCAGTCACGAATCACGCCAGAACCAGCCCACGACGGACGCCCTGACGACCTGAGCTACGCCCGCTCCAGCGTCAACGTTCCTTTGTCCCGCGCCACTATCTCTATACGCCCCCGAATCAGCAGCCCGGCCCGAGCAAGCTGCCGCTCCATCTTCTTAAGTGCAGTGTCGTCAGTCGCCACGACAAGCACCTTGCCAATCCGCGCTTGCAGGTCGCGTCGGACGTTGGCGACAACATCTGATTTCCCGGTCTCGACCTCAATGGCGACGCTCTCGCCCTGCTTCCGAGCGATGACATCTGCCCTGCCGCCATTCCGGTCTACCTCCAGTTGGACCGTGTAGCCTCGCTGGCGGAACAGCCTGGCATAGAACTGCTTCCAGTACTCGTGCTCCAACGAGCCCCTGCGCAGGCCCGCCTTTGTCCCTGGCTCGAACCACCGCTCTGCCGTCGGTGACAGGCGCAGCAACATACGGTGCGTCCGCCCAGACTTCACGAACGCCGACTCCAGCCAGCGATCTGCAATTAGCATAGCCTTCAGTCGGTTTCCCTTATCAACGCTCCAGCCCAACCGCTTGTAGCGCGCATCCACTCCATCCTCCGGATGGAACGTCACATCCTCCAGAAACGCCAAGGCGTTTCGATCCAACACTTTATCTCCAACCCGAGACCCTCTCTCGTGTCCTCCTCTGGCCACCACAGCCCGCCTTACCTCCGAGAGCGTTGTGTCTCCCGCCACATAGCGCCTCAGTAGCTCATCTGTCACCGCCCCCTTGGCAGCACTTACCAACGGGAACTGCACCAAGACCGGCCTTCGCCAACGATCCTGAAGCTTCACAATACCCTGCCCGACAGGCAACAGACTGAAGTACCGCTTCTCGGCCTCTTCAACCAGCGACAGCCCCGCTGCCCTGCTGATGTCGCTCGGGTCTTTCTGGTTCAAGCAGATGGTGGTGTACGTGTTGCCCAGTGCGGCCGACGAAACTAGGTGAGGGTGCTGATCGATCACAACAACCCCGATACCCAGCTCACGGCACTGCCTCAAGAGCATGTTCATCAGGCCCTCCTTGGCACGGTGCTCGTGCCGATATAGCACGTGGTGGGCCTCTTCGACGAAGATCACCAGAGACAGCTGCTCTCTTTCCGGGGCAGCCAGCTTGACGTGATACAGCCAGAGGCAGAGGGTCGGAATCAGGAACTTCTTGCCACCCTGATCCAGGGCATCAAGTTCAATAATGGTGCTCTCCTCAGCCAAAGCTCGTGTTCTCTCCTCCTGCTGGGCAGTTGTAGTCGGGGCAGTCGTCAATTGAGAGAAGGAGATGCTGGCCAAGGCCCGCTCAGCCGAGATCTTCCAGCCACGCACCCGCTCCCTGTCCGGAATCCGGCTGATTTCGTTCAGGATGTCCTCGGACGTCGGTGCAGTCTGTCCTCGACCATACAAGTCGCTGATCGCCTGCTGCAGCAATCGGCGGGCACCGTCGCCCAGCGTGTAGGCGTCGGCCATTACATCGACCAACTGGGTGACGTAGACATTCTGCTCCAGCCCCGGCGGCACGACAAAAGGGTTGAATCGCAGCGGGGCCAGCGGCCTGCCCGGCGTGTAGACCGTCACCTTGCGTTTGAAGTGCGGCAGTAGGTGTCGCGCTGTTCGTTTCCAGTCCAGGAAGACGAAGGGAATCTTGCGGTCGGCCAGCTGCTGGAGAATCAGGAAAGCGACGTTGGTCTTGCCCGCGCCGGAGCGACCAAATATGGCGAGGTTCTGCATCAGCTCGTTGGCCGAGATCCCGACCGGCCACCTGGGCTTGTCGTAAAGGACCGTGCCCAGCGGGTACGTACCCCGAGCGACGCCCTTTCCGGGCAGTGAGAGCAGGATCTTATTGCGGTAGTCACCCAGCATCCGCTGGGCGGTGGCCATGATCTGGCTGTCGATCAGCGACCGAATCTCGGCATCCCCTCGGTCACGGGCCGAGAGCCAACGCTCCACCTGCTTGGGGAGGAGGGGTTCCAGCTTGCGAGCGAGTTTGTCGATATCCATTGACCGCTAGAATAGCCGGTCCGTAGTTCAAAAGAACTCGCCTGATTTGCCCTGGAACACCAACGAAGGCCAACGAGAGCGTTCCAGACCGTAAAGCTTATATATGACCCATCCCTCACTAAGTGCATGAGATCAGGATCAAGAAACAGGGCACGTAGAGTGAGAGAGAAAACCAGAGCCGCGCGAATCGTCGCCCTCAGACGAATTCTGGCGGAAATCAACGCCGACCGAACCATCCAGCAGGATATCCGGCGTTTCGTCAAAGTTGCAGCCTGACGCTCTCTTTCAAGGCGCGGTAGCTCAGGAACGAGGGTGGT
>JANQGB010000552.1 GCA_028277545.1 Phycisphaerae bacterium
GCCTTCAGATAGGCCGTCTGATAGGCGACCAGGGCATAGCCGGCGGAGTGCGCCTTGTTGAAGCCGTAGCCGCCGAACTTGTCCACCAGATCGAAGACATAGGACGCGCGGTCTTTCTTCACCCCCTTTTCCATCGCCCCCTTCACGAAGACATCGCGCTGGGCGTCCATCTCCGCCTTGATCTTCTTGCCCATGGCACGGCGCAGCAGGTCGGCCTGGCCAAGGCTGTAGCCGGCGAAGACCTGGGCGAACTGCATCACCTGTTCCTGGTAGATGACCACGCCGTAGGTGTCCTTCACCACCGGCTCGATGGTCTCGTGGAGGACCTCAGGCTGCTCACGGCCGTACTTGCAGGCGACGTACTTCGGGATGTTCTCCATCGGCCCGGGCCGGTAGAGCGCCACCAGGGCGATGATGTCCTCGAAGGTGTCGACCCGCGCCTCGCGCAGCAGCGAGCGCATGCCGGAACTTTCAAACTGGAACACCCCCACCGTGTCGCCGCGGCTCATCATCTGAAAGGCCGCCGGATCGTCGAGGGGGATGTGAGCCAGATCGACCTTCTCACCGCGTTGCTCCAGCAGTTCGCAGGCGCGCACCAAAACGGTGAGTGTCTTCAGGCCCAGAAAGTCGAACTTCACCAGCCCAGACTGTTCGACATACTTCATGTTGAACTGCGTCACCGGCATGTCGGAGCGGGGATCGCGGTAGAGCGGGTCCAGCTCGTGCAAGGGCCGGTCGCCGATCACCACCCCCGCCGCATGGGTCGAGGCGTGGCGGTAGAGCCCTTCCAGCTGCAGGGCGATTGTGATGAGTTTATCGGCGCTCTCGTCGCTTTTGCGCTCGTTGCGGAGTTCTTCGTCCTGTTCCAGCGCTTCGCTCAGAGAGACGGGATTGGCCGGGTTGGCGGGGATCATCTTGGCAATCCGGTCCACCTGGCCGTAGGGCATCTGCAGCACGCGGCCCACGTCGCGTACCACGGCCCGGGCTTGCAGCTTTCCGAAAGTGATGATCTGCGCCACGCGGTCCTGGCCGTAGCGTTCCTGCACATAGCGGATCACCTCGTCACGGCGGTCCTGGCAGAAATCGATATCGAAGTCGGGCATCGAGACCCGCTCGGGATTCAGGAAGCGCTCGAACAGCAGGTTGAAGCGCAGCGGGTCAAGGTCCGTGATTTTGAGCGCCCAGGCGACGACCGAGCCCGCGCCGGAGCCCCGGCCCGGCCCGACGGGAATATCCTGTGCCTTGGCCCATTTGATGAAGTCCGAGACGATCAGGAAATAGCCGGGAAAGCCCATGCCCTCTATGACCTCAAGCTCGTAAGCCAGACGTTCCCGGTAAGGCTGCGCAGCCTGCGCCCGCGCTTCCTCATCCATATCCGCCGCGTAAACAAAATGCTCCAGCCGCCAATTCAGGCCGTCTTCAGATTGCTTGCGGAGCTCCTGTGCCTCATCGCGGCCCTCTGCCGTGTCAAAAGGGGGCAATATAGGGTCAATCGGGGTCAACAGAAAGTGGCAGCGCCGCGCGATGACGGCACTGTTGTCGATGGCCTCAGGGATGTCTGCGAAAAGCGTACGCATCTCGTCTGCGCTTTTGAAATAATGCGCCGGCGGGACTTTGCGGCGGTCTGATTCTGTGACATAGCGCCCCTCGGCGATGCAGAGCAGGGCGTCATGAGCCTCATGCATCTCCCGGCGGGGGAAGT
>JANQGB010000621.1 GCA_028277545.1 Phycisphaerae bacterium
AGCTGGTCCGCGAGCAGAACAAGTGGGACCGCACGCTGTCGTCACTGGTCAGCCAGTACGATGGCGATTCCCAGAACCTGCCCAAACTCGCCGAAGCCATGACCATCCTGGGGTACCATCCCAAGGATGCGCCCCCGCCGGAGGAGGGTCAGGATGGACAGGCCGCCGGCGGCGACGGGCAGGAAGCACTCGGTGCCCTGGGCCCGGACTTCCTTACCGACGATCAGACCGAGGCCATTCAGCAGTATCAGGCCGGCGTGCTGGGCGTCCCCGCTGACAAACTGTACCGCCGCCTGTTCATCGTGCAGCGCGACCGTAAGCAAGTGGGCATCACCCACGAGGGTGTCACCCTGGCCCAGGAGGCGCTGGACATCGGCAGTCTCTACGCCGGCACCAACGTGCAGTGGCCTCACCTGATCGAGAACGCCCTGCGGGCTCACAAGGTCTACGAACGGGACAAGGATTACGTCGTGCAGAACGGCGAGGTGGTCATCGTGGACCAGTTCACCGGCCGGCTGATGGTCGGGCGGCAGTGGTCCGACGGCCTGCACCAGGCGGTGGAAGCCAAGGAGACCGTTCGCGTCAAGCAGGAGACGCAGACCCTGGCCACCATAACCGTGCAGAACTACGCCCACCTGTACGACAAGGTAGCCGGCATGACCGGAACCGCCGCCACCGAGGCCAACGAGTTCATGAAGATCTATGAGCTCGACGTTATCGAGGTGCCCACCAATCGCCCGGTCAACCGCATCGACTTCAACGACAAGGTTCACCGCGACATCGACGAGAAGTACCGCGCCATCGTCGAGGAGATTCACGAGATTCGCCGGCGCGGGCGACCGGCCGACCCCTTCGTGATCGCCGACGTGCTGACCGCTCTGCGCCCCATTCAGCAGCAGGCCGGCCACGATGTATCGCGCATCGACGCCGCCATCGAACAGTTCAACCGGGCCGAGTACGGCGACCGCAAGGTGCTCAACTTCATGCTCGAGGTCTACGACGAGCAGATGGGCGAACTGGCCACCGGGCGACCCGTGCTGGTGGGCACCACCAGCGTCGAGAATTCCGAGAAGCTGTCGCGGCTGCTGGAGCGCACCTACGGCATCGAACACGAGGTGCTCAACGCCAAGAACCACGCTCGCGAGGCGGAGATCGTAGCCAAGGCGGGTCACCGCACCGTGCCCACCCGGGGCGACAAGCGCCCGCTGGGCAACATCACCATCGCCACCAACATGGCTGGCCGCGGCACGGACATCAAGCTCGACGAAGGCGTGGTCAACCCCGTCTGCCGGGTCCCCGCCGACCAGGAGGGCGGCGGGTCCGCCGAGGCGACATCGCCGGATGACAGCTCGACGTCACTTCCAGTCATCGACCACAGGCTCTACCCCCCCGGCGTCACCAAGTGCTGTATCCACTGCGAGGAATACGACGCCGGCACCGGCTGCGCCCACTGCTTCAAGCCCAAGCTGGATCCGCGCTTCCCCGAATTGGGCCGCAAGGTTTGCCCCATCAACGTGCCTTGCGGGTTGCACATCGTCGGCACCGAGCGACACGAGTCGCGGCGGATCGATAACCAGCTCCGCGGGCGAAGCGGGCGGCAGGGTGATCCGGGCAGTTCGCGCTTCTTCCTCTCACTGGAGGACGATCTGCTCAAGCTGTTCATGCCCGACTGGATGCTGAAGATGATGTCCAAGCACGCCTTCGAGACGGGCGGGGCGGCGTTGGAGATGAAGCAGCTCACCAAGGGCATCGAAAAGGCCCAGCGCAAGGTTGAAGAGCGGAACTTCTCCACCCGCAAGAACCTGCTCGAGTGGGACGAGCCGATGGACTACCAGCGCAAGGCGTTCTACGACGCCCGCCAGGAAATCCTCGAAGGGCACGGCCTGCGCGAGAAGATCTTCGACATGATCGATCAGGCCATCGAGGAGGCCGTGGCCAAGTATCTCTCCGGCACTTACAACGCCGAGTCCATCGTC
>JANQGB010000652.1 GCA_028277545.1 Phycisphaerae bacterium
ACTCGCCGGGGCGCACTTCGCCGGGCGAAAAGGTCAACTCGGTGCTGCGCAGCGCCGCCCCCGTGACCGTCGCCTGCCCGACCTCCGCGGCCGCGTTGACCGCCGTCAGATGCTGCCGCATCAATCCCGGCTTGGCCCGCCCGGCCCGGATGTTGCTGATCGTAAACGGCTGCCCCGTAACCAGCGACAGCGCCAGCGACGACCGCAAAACCTGCCCGCCACCTTCACCTTGTGATCCGTCGATGGTAATCACGAACAATTCCCTACTGCGATGTACTCTTATCCTGTTGCGCTGCCATCCTCGTCACCTGATCAGGGGCGATTCTCATGAGGAACGCCAGCAGTCGCGCTATGTTCCGGGCGTCGTCGATCCCGCGATGGTGCGTGCCCTCGAGCGGTAGCCCAACTCGCCGAAGCGCGCCGGCCATCCCGCACGGCCGGATCGACATCACCTTGGCGAAGGCCTTCTTCAGATTGCAGTGCTCGACAAGCGGGTAAGCGACGCCGTGACGACCGCAATCCTCCCGGAGTTGTTTGTGGTCAAACGCCCCCCAGGAAGACAGCGTGAACGGCTTGTAAGCACCGGACCACGCGAGCAACGCAGAGAACGCCTCCGGAAACGGCGGAGCACTGTCGATCTCCGCCTGACGAATCCGGGTCAACTGACGGCAGAAGTCTGACAAGGTCGGCTGCAGGATCGGCCGAACGAACATCTGGAACTCGTCAATAAGGCCGTCGCGCGGATCATACATCACTGCGCCGATCTCAATCGTCTCCTTTGGCGCCGGAGGTGCGCTCTCCCAGCAAGTGCACTCTAGGTCTACTATCAGAAACCTCATTATTGTGTTGCCTGCATGCATTCGACTTACTCGCCCGATGGAGCAGTGCCGGCATTCAGTCCGTTTAGCTCAATCGTTCGCCTTGTCAGGGTCCCTATTGACAAGCCGCGCCCGCAACTCGGAAACGGTCGCTGTCAGGCCTGCCAGTCACACTGAGGCTACCCTGTTGCCGACGTTCTCGTCCCCGCTGGCTGCACCGGCCCACGGACGCGCCGTGGACCGGTGCAATTCTACTACTCGGGTACCCGTCCGCCGGGCCTCAGTCGAGGAACGCAACGTTTCGCATGGCCGGTGCGTTGGCCTCTCGGTTCATCAGGACCCGATGCCAGTCCGCCAGCACCACCGTCCGATGATCCGGATGCCGCACGCGTCCCTTGGCGTAGACGGTAGCCTCGCGGCGCATCACCTGCCAGCGCCAGCGCTGGGCGTCCGGGTTCTGTCTGAGAAGTGTCCGGTACTTGGCCTCCGTCAGGCCGCTTGGACGGCGGGACGAGACGTAGACGGTCTCGCCGCCCATCCGAACCAGGTAATCCACGACATGCGGCTTGCCAGACCCGCGCCGCAGCGGCTCGTTGCGAAGCGCCAAGTGCTCGGCAACGGTTATCCCCTCCGCTGGCACAAAGAACCACTCCCCCTGACGCACGAACGCTGCGTTGCGGCGCTGATGTCGTCTCTGCCGGCGCACGTGGCGTCTGTCCAGCTCCCTGGCCACCTCGGCCGGCATCAGCGCGTCCATCGCGCTGGCCACGTTCGATGCGGAGCCCGGCGGAATGGCAGCTACGAACCAATGCCGCTCGTCGTGTCCGCAGAGGAACTTCTCCTTTTCGCCAGTCGCAAGGTCACGCGACATCAGCAGCAGGTGTCTATCCAGCGGCCTGACATCCACGACCTCAACCGTGGCCTGCTCGGTGTCCAATCGAACGTCGAAGAACTCGCCGCGCCGGTCACTGCCGATGTCGAGTCGAACTGCCGGTGGTTTGGGAGGTGCCAGATCCCGCCGCATGCGGGGTGGTCGATCCGGCGGGCGAATGCGCACCCGCGCACCCATCTTGTCAAACTGTCGCTCAACGATGCCATCCATTGTCTTATCCTGTTCTGCTTTTCGATAGCGGCGCACCGCTCCCTCAGGCCACCGTTCGCACTTCAATACGCGCACCGGTGGCAGTAGGACGAACGCGGCTTAGCCGCAAAGTGTCCAGTTCATCGCGCAGCCCGACCGGGCTGCCACAACGTCACAAATCTAATTCGCGAGAGAACCTGATCCGGCTCGAACCCAGACCCGGCGCCACGCGCCGGGGCAGCAATCGCTACCGCAGCGCCGGCCGGCCGGGGAGGCCGAATCGTTCGCTCGTCTGCATTCGAAGGACCAGCATGAAACACCGCCGTCAAGTCAAAGTCAGCTAAACAACACTTCGAGCCAGAATTATGGCACACGATCGGACGGCTGTCAAGAAAATAATCTCCACGGCGCATAGTGTCCACCACTGGCTTCCTCAATCATCCGCCTTATCCGCGTCCTTGATCACAAACCGGGCCCGCAGCCTGGCCACCGTCGTTGCCAGGCCGGCCAGCTCCACCGAGTTCAGCACCTCGCCGAAATCCTTGTAGGCGGCGGGGGCTTCGTCGCGCGGGTACTTGCGGCAGTTGGTCAGGATGTCCTCGGCATTGAACTCGTCGTCGATCACTTCCTGATCGAGCGTGCGCATGGCCTGCTTGCGGCCCATCTGTCGCCCGGCGCCGTGGTTAATGCTGTAGCAGCTCTGGTCCGCCCCGGGCAATGCCACCATGACCGTCGAGCCCGCGGTCGGGTTGCCCGGCAGCAGGATGGGGTGGCCCGTGTCGTGGAACGGCGTGCCCTTCAGGGCGTGGTGCCTGGCCGGGAAGGCCCGCGTGGCGCCCTTGCGGTGTACCCAGACCTTGCGATTGTCCACGATTTCCTCCCGAGCGATGTTGTGGCTGATGAAGTACACCAGCGCCCCCGTGGTTCCCGGCAGGACCTCCTGGAAGGCCTCCAGCACCAGGGCGTTGATCAGCAGGTGGTTCACCGTCGCGAAGTTGGCACCCAGGGCCATGTCGTCGAGGTAGGCATCCGCCTCGGGCGTGCCCAGCGGGGCGTAGACCAGATGACGATCACCTCCCGGGAGCGGGATGCCCCAAGCGTCGAACTTCTGCTCCAGGGCCCGGAACTGCCCCGTCGCCAGGTGATGCCCCAGCCCGCGCGACCCGCAGTGCGAGAGGAACGCCACGTGACCGTCCCGCAGGCCGAAGGTCTCCGCACAGAACCGCGCCCGCCGGTCGTCGGCCACCTGCACCACCTCGCACTCGCCGAAGTGATTCCCGCCGCCGCAGGACCCGAGCTGCTGGATCTTCTCCTGGAACTTGCCGAACGAGCCGCCGTGCAGCAGCCAGTCCAGCCGGCCGGCCAGGGCGCCGCGCGTGCCATCGTGCCCCACGTGAAAGGCGTCTTCGCAACGCTCCGCCCAGGCCGGCGGGATGCCCAGTGCCTCGCAGACCTTCGGCGAGGCGCCCTCTGCGACCACGCGGCGGCCGAGCGGCTCAGAGACTGGCCGTGACTTGGGAACGCTGCGCTGCCCCCGGCCAGCGCCGGTCGGCGTCCGCTCGCAGATGGCGTCGATCAACGCCCGGCGGGTGCGCTTGTCCTCGACATCCTCGGCCGGCACATCGAGCTGCAGCAGGCTCATCGAGCACTTGATGTCCACGCCCACCGGCCCGGGGTAGATGTGCGTCGGCGATGCCAGCACGCAACCCACCGGCGCGCCGTATCCGGCGTGCGCGTCCGGGTTGAGCACAAGTTGGCTCACCCCAGGAGCGGCCGCCGTCCGACCCGCCTGCTCCAGGCAGATGTCGTCGAACGTCTCCCGAATGGCCGGCGTGCCGATAACGGTCACAGGCTTGCACTTGCCGCCGGAGACGGGAAGGATGCCCGTCGCCTCACCGGTGGGAATGATGCTCTCGGTCGTACGCTGCTCCTGGGCCATGATCCCAAGCTCCTTCGTTTAGGGGTGCGGAGACAGTGTCATCCGCACCCGCAATCTGGTCAAATCAACTGTGGCACAGGCTTCCAGCCTGTGCTTGCACCGGCAAGATGCCGGTGCCACACAGATGC
>JANQGB010000783.1 GCA_028277545.1 Phycisphaerae bacterium
CCAGCCGCCCCGGTGATCCATAGGCCAGCCTGCAATGAAGTCGCTCCCTTTGACGACGGGCAGTGTAATCAGCCATCCAACAGGCCGCACCGCCGGCGGCCGACTGAACGCTCCCGGGTGTTATCGGCTACTGGGCCGGGCTTCTCAGCCGTAGGCGCAGCTCGACGTGACAGAGACTACGTTCCGACGGGCGCCAGGTTCCGGCGCAGCCGCACCCGCGACGCCGGGCCGCGTACCGTAAGTAGCCGTGGCAGAGTGAGATCCATCGAATCTCGACGGTATAGCGGCGGCTCGCGGCAGCCGATAAGATGTTGTGCTGTCGGCCGCAAGACGGAATTCGGCCGTAAGCTCTTTATTTTCAAGGAGTTCTGTCGGGCGATCGCTGCGGCTGACGGGGACGGAGTCTGCCCGCGAGGCGCCGTGAGGTGGGAAAGCCGGTATTGCTGGTCGGCGAATCGCTGTCCTTGGGCGACGGAGCCGACCTGTCGGCGGCGCGGGGCAGTGGAATCCGACACGCGGCCAGGGCACGAAACGACCGATAATAAAGTACTGTGCGGGGCAGTTAGATCGCCAGCCGCCGCCCACGCACGACGCTGCCCCGAGGAAACAGGCGAGGGATGCTGCATGCAGACGGTCAATCGAAATCCGACAGCGGCTGAGGTGCGTAAATTCGGCCTGGTCATCTTCTGCGGCTTCGCGGTGATCGGGACCCTGCTCTGGTGGCAGGGCTGCGCCGAAGACAGTGGATGGCACTGGACGAGCTCCGGCCTGCAGTTGGCGGCGGTGATTCTCTGGACGATGGGCGCGGCGACGCTGATCGTAGCGGCAATCTCTTACTCGCTCGGCCGGGGCATTTACGTCGTCTGGATGACGGGGGCGACGTATCTGGGCACCGTTATGACCTTCGTGATGCTCTCGCTGCTGTTTGTCTTGCTGCTGCCGGTCTTCTCGCTCATCCGGTTCAAGGACCCGTTGCGGCTCAAGCTGGCCGCTCCGGGCGAGAGCTACTGGGAAGATCACAGACCCCACGAGAGCACTCTGGAGCGCACGATCAGGCCGTTCTGAGGTCGGCGACTATCGTCTGAGATCGCGCGGCGCGCCCGAGGCAAGAGAAGTCGGAACGAGGAAGCTTGCATGTACGTGCTGGGAATCTCCTGTTATTACCACGACGCCGGCGCCGCCCTGGTGAAGGACGGACAACTGGTGGCCGCGGCGGAAGAAGAGCGCTTCAACCGCAAGAAGCACTACAGTGATTTCCCGGCGCAAGCGGTGCGTTACTGCCTGACAGAGGCAGGCATCACCATCGACGAGGTGGACTACATCGGCTTCTACGAGAAGCCGCTGGTCAAGTTCTCGCGCATCCTGGAGACCACCCTGGCAGCCTGGCCCAAGACCTACTGGACCTGGGTCAAGAGCATGCCGGTATGGCTGATGACCAAGCTGCGCATCGGGCGGACCATTCAGCAGGAACTCGACACGGACAAGGATATCCACTACTGCCAGCACCACCTGGCACACGCGGCTAGTGCCTTTCTGGTGTCGCCGTTCGAGGAGGCGGCGGTTATCACCGCGGACGGGGTCGGCGAATGGACCACCACCGGCTGGGGGGTGGGCAAGGGGAATCAGATCGACTTCTGCAAGGAGATTCGCTTCCCCCACTCGGTTGGCCTGCTGTTCAGCGCCATCACCGCCTACCTGGGCTTCCGGGTGAACGATGCCGAGTGGAAAGTGATGGGGTTGGCCCCCTACGGCAAGCCGACCTACGTGGACAAGTTTCGCGAAGTGGTTGACATCCGCGAAGATGGCAGCTTCCGGTTGAACATGAAGTACTTCTCCCACACGCACTCGGTGAGCAGGATGTTCAACCGCAGGTGGGAGCGGCTGTTCGGTAGACCTCAACGGCCGGTCGAGACCGAACTCGACGACTTCCACCGCGACATCGCCCACTCCGGGCAGAAGGTCGTGGAGGAGATCATGGTCAAGATGGCCACCCACGTCCACCAGACGACCGGGCTGGACAACGTTTGCATAGGCGGCGGCGTGGGTCTCAACTGCGTGGCCAACTGGCGGATTCTGCAGGAGTCAGGTTTCAAGAACATCTTTATCCAGCCGGCGGCCGGCGACTCGGGCGGAGCACTGGGCACGGCCTTTTACCTGTACAACTCGGTGCTCAAGAATCCGCGGACCTTCACCATGAGCCACGCCTGCTGGGGACCATCGTTCAGCGACCAGCAGATCGAGGCGGCGCTGAAGGCCAAGGACATACCCTACGAGCAATACAGCGACGAAGAGGAACTGCTGCGGGCAACGGCGGACTTGATAGCCGACGGCGAGGTGGTGGGCTGGTTCCAGGGTCGCCTGGAGTTCGGTCCGCGGGCCTTGGGCTCCCGGTCGCTGCTGGCCGACGCTCGCAACCCTAAGATGAAGGACATCATCAACGCCAAGGTCAAGTTCCGCGAGGCCTTCCGCCCCTTCGCTCCGGCCGTGCTCCGCGAGAGGGCCCACGAGTATTTCGAGATGCCCGAAGGAATGGACGCCCCGTTCATGCTGCTGGTGCCCAAGGTGCGGGCGGACAAGCATGCGGTGATACCCGCGGTGACGCACCAGGATGGCACAGGGCGCGTGCAGACCGTCACCGAGGAGGACAACGGGCGTTACTACCGCCTGATCCGCACCTTCGCGGACCTCACCGGTGTACCGGTAGTCATCAACACCTCGTTCAACGTGCGGGGAGAGCCGATCGTGTGTACGCCGACCGACGCGATCAACACGTTTCTCAACACGGGAATCGACGTAGTGGTGATGGGCAACTACCTGGTAACGCACAAGCCCGGCAAGGTGGATTACGAGGCCGGCATGAAGCGCAGCGTGGCCCTCGAGGCCGGATCGGTAGCATAGCATTTCATCAAGAGCAGAGTCTTGAGATGGCCAAGCAGTCGCTGGTTCGAGAGTTTCTGGCATTCATCAGGCACGAGAAGAAGTGGTGGATGATACCGCTGGTGGTGGTGCTGTTGATAGTGGGTGCCTTGATCGTGTTCGCCAGTTCGTCTCCTCTGGCACCGTTCATCTACCCGCTGTTTTGAGTTGTACTTACATACCGAGTCTTCAGAGGCCAGCAGGACAGGCACCGGTCAGCGAGGCAGAGCGGCAATGAACCATAGAAGGAAGTCACATGTGCCCACGGTATGGGCTCTGCTGGCCGCCCTGGTCGGCGGGGTCGGCACGGCACTGGCCTCTCCGCCGGCAGCCGCGAAGAAGAAGCCGCTGCCAGGCATTAAGAAGCTGCTTCACATATCGCTGACCTTGCGTCGAGAGAACGCGGCCCGGGAAGCCCGCTACATCCAGGCGCTGCCCCAGGCGGCCAAGGCGATCGACGGGATTCTGCTGGCGGTGCCCTCCTACCACGAAGAGCCCAATGCCGCTGAAGATCCGCAGGTGAAGCGTTTCCTGGCGGCCTGCAAAGCCAACCAACTTGAGGTGTACTGGGGGCGGCGCCTGTGGGTCACCTGGACCAATCTCTCGCATCACCAGCAGGAAGCGGACGATCTGTTCTCCAGCGGCTACTACGAGGCTTTTCTCAAGCGGCTGAACGCCGAGGGCCAGAAGATTGGTGCCGCGGGTACCTGCGCCTATTGCGAGCCGCACGGCGGCAGCCCGTTCAACAGCAAGGCGTTCCGCCAGAACTTCGATGCCGCCGAACAGGGCCGCGTAAGAGAGGCCATCCGGTCGGCGCGCCAGTCGGCTGAGCCGGCCACGCTGGTGTATCCGGCCGGCAGCGGGAATCCCAAGCATTATAGTTACGCTTTGCGCCAGCTTGGGCGGCAGTATCTGCACCACAAGACGTACAAGGTGGTCGACCCGAAGAAGGCGGCCATACGACCACCGGGCGACCAGCGCGTGCAACTTGACTGGTGGGGCACCTGGGTGACCACCAAGCCCAAGTGGGCCGCGCTGGGAAAACGACCGATGACGGTCGAAGAGTGGCTGGCCATCGATTTTGACAAGGTGGCCAAGCGCTTCCCGGAGAACCGCCAGGGCGGAGTCTGGCTGTACGCCAAGGCCTCTGAAATGATTGAAGTTATGGAGGCCCTCGGGCAGGCGGCTTCGAAGTGAGCCATCGAAGTGCTTCGGCAGGTGGCCTCCTGACGACGGCTCGACGGGCGCAAGAGATCATGTGGAGCGGGCGATGATGATCGCTGCGGCAGAGCGACTTTTCCTCCACCGGCGTCAGGGTGCCCCGGGCAGTGGTCCGGCGGGCCGACCTCTGCAGGGGAGGTGCGATTCATGATCGGTTACATCTTAATAGCCGTAGCAGCCCTGGTGCTGGTCGTGCTGCTGGTCAAGCCGAAGCTCGGCGCCGTGCTGGTCTGGCCGATCCTGCTGGTCTACCCGCATCTGTACATGGAGCAACTGGAGATTCTGCCGTGGAACGCCGGGGTGGATGACCTGTTCATCGCGGTCCTGTTCCTCATCGTCGTCTTTCAGCGCAACCTGCTCGGCGGCTCTCCCGTGCGGTTCGGGTACAGCATGATCGCCGCGGTCACCATGCTGGTGGTCATCACCATAGCCAACCTGAGCGGATGGGCACTGGAGCCGACGCTGCCGGCGGTCGTCACCATCAAGCCGATGCTCAAGGCGATCATCTTCGCGCTTTTCACCTACGTGATGGTGAACACCATCGACGACGAGCACGACATCCGCCGGGCGGCGCTGGTGCATGTGACCTTCCTGGCGGTGGCCGCGTTCACCGTCGTGTTGCACAAGATGTTCCCGGCGCAAATGGTGATCTTCACGCTGGACATCGTCGAACAGCAGCTCAAGTGGTACGGCAAGGCCCCGCGGGCAGTCGGGTCGTTGACCAATTTCAACACCGGCTGCGCCATGCTGGGCATGACGGTGCTGGTTGCCCTGAACCTGCTGCGGTTACCGTCATCGACCCGGCGCAAGGTCTTCCTGATCGGCTGCATCGTAATGCTGCTGGTGGGTATGGTCTTGACCGAGTCGCGCTCGGGGGCCTTGGCCCTTGGTGTTGCTCTGCTGGCCATGGGCGTGCTCAGCCGTTACCGCCTCTACGCCCTGGCCCTGGTATGCACCGTGGGCGGCGCCGTCGCGTTCAAGCCGGATCTCTTTCTGGACTACTGGGACCGTATCGCCCAGATCTACAACCCGGCGGCGGGCGGGCAATGGGGCGAAAACGCGGCGGGGCGCTTTGACATCTGGCGCGCCTACGTGAGTGAGCCGCAATCGCAGGTCTACCTGTTCGGGCAGGGGAGGACGGTAGCAATCATCCGAAACGGCTCGAACGCCCACAGCGGCTACCTGACGGCCGTGTATGTCCTCGGTTTCGGCGGAGTCGTCTGGGCCCTGGCCTTCTTCGGCTCCCTGGCCTTCCGGGCGTGGCATTTGATGCGCCTGCGGGTCGAGCCCTACGCCACCATCGGGGCCGGCGTGTTGTGGGCCCTGCTGGCCCTGGCCGCCGCCAGCCTGACGGTGGACATGTTGTTGCAGACCACCGTGCGCTACGTGTACCTGTTCTACGCGGTGTTGATTGAGCGCAGCCTGGCCGTAGCCCGGCAGACACAGCCTGCCAATACGCTGCTGCGCCCATCCTATCCGTTGCAGCTGGCGTTGGGTGCCACCGCCGGCGCTTGACCTGCGACGGCCGCCCCCCGCACGTACCGGCGCTCCTGTCAGGATGTAGCTGCCCCTGGTTGCCGCTTCGCGTCGAGGATACGACGATGGACGATATCCGGATCGCCATTCACGATGGCCCCAACGCCTTCAAAGGGCGCTGGGAAGGCAGGTGGATCGAATACTGCCAGGAGCAGGCAATTGCGTACGAACTCGTCGACAGCTACGGCTCGGACATCATCAACCGGCTGCGTGACTTTGACGGCTACCTGTGGCACTTTCATTTTGCCAAGCCCACGGACCAACTGATGGCCCGCCACCTGCTCATGGCCGCCGAACAGATGGGGTTGGCGGTCTTTCCCAATACCGCAACCTGCTGGCACTACGACGACAAAGTTGCGCAGAAGTACCTGCTGGAAGGCGTCGGCGCCCCGCTGGCCTCGACCTACGTCTTCTACAGCAAGGAGGAAGCACTGGACTGGCTGCGGGAGGCCCGCTTCCCGCTGGTGCGCAAACTTCGAACCGGAGCGGGCTCGTACAACGTCCAACTGCTCAAGAGCTTCAGCGAGGCAAAGCGTTTCTGCGACAGGGCATTCGGACGCGGGATACCGCCCGTTCCCGGATACTTCGCCGACACCGCCACCAAGATCAAGAAGACTCGCGACCTAAGCGCCTTCTGGGGCAAGCTCAAACGCATGCCCCGGCGGCTGAGGCACGTACGCCTCACCGGCAGGCAGATGGCTCGCGAGAAGGGTTACGTGCTCTTCCAGGAGTTCCTGCCTGACAACTCCCATGACATCAGGGTGGCAGTAGTGGGCCAGCGGGCCTGGGGGTTTACGCGGGGAGTGCGTGACGACGACTTCAGGGCATCGGGCAGTGGGAGGATAGACTACGATCCCGCAAAGGTGCCCGGCGAATGCGTGAAGATCGCGTTCAGGGTGAACCAGGCCCTGGGGGCCCAGAGTCTGGCCTGCGATTTCGCCAGGGACGCGGCCGGAGAGTTTCGGATGCTGGAGGTCAGTTACGGTTACCTCGGGCGAGCGGTTCACGCCGCGCCGGGCTATTGGACGCCGGAACTGGAATGGTGCGAAGGACACTACTGGCCGCAAGAGGCTGTGCTGGTAGATCTGCTGCAGCATATCCGCGACAGCAAGACAGCGCGGGCGTCATGAAGAGTCGCCTTCTCGACCCCCGCCCATGCGCGAATCACGGAACCAACCCAACGTAGTAGGTTAGACGCAACCACTGCAGGATGAACTGCACGGTCCGCTGTGCGGACCAGAATCCCAACGCAATGCCCGCCCTCGAGTGGTCCGCGTCGCGGACCCTACCACTCTGCGCGGGCCACACGTCTGGCACGAGCCTCGAAGGGACGACGCAAGCAGATGCGCCAACGTACGCTGCTGATCATAAACTCGCTGGTGAACACCGGCGCCAGGGTCGTCGCCATCGGCGTCCGCTTTCTGCTGGTGCCCTTCATTATCGGCGTTATAGGGGACAGCAACTACGGCCTGTGGGCCGTCGTGGGGCAGATCTTTGCCTATACGCACTTCCTGGACATGGGGCTGCGATCCGCGATCGCCCGCGAGGTTGCCCGGCGGCTGGGCAGCGGCGAAACCGACAAGATCAACCGCTACGTCAACACCGCCGGCGCGTACTACCTGGTCGCCACTCTGCTGATCCTGGTGATGGTCGTAGTAGTGACGGCCTGTTACACCGACTGGTACGAGGTAGATCCAGAACACGTCTGGTACGCCCGAGCGATGGTGCTCGTCGCGGGACTGGCGGTGGCCTACGCGATTCCGCACAACGCTTACGGAGCGGTTCTGGCCGGCCTGCAGCGGTACGACATTGTTTCCGGAGCCCACGTGCTGGAGGACGTGATTCGGGCCGGCCTCATCTTTGCCCTGCTGGGCCGAGTGAGCATTGGCTGGGGCCTGGTGTTGCTGGCGGTGGCGACCGGCGGGGCCAGGGCGATAGGGGCGACCCTGCGCAGCGTGGCAGGAATTCGCCTTTGTGAGCATGTCAAGTTCCAGCCTTTCCGCGGAGATCGCTCGCTGCTGCCGGGGATGTTCGCCTTCGGCGTTAACAGCGTCATCTACTCCATGTCGCACACGGTGGGCTCGCAGCTGGCCCTGATCCTGATCGGGGCCTGCATCTCGCCGGCCCATGCGGCGGGGTTCTCACTGGCGGTCGTCCTGATGACCGCGGCCCACTCGCTGATCCTCACCTTCGGCATCAGCGCTCGAGTGGTGGCCAGCAAGTACGACGGCGAGAAGAACGAGAAGATGCTCAGGCATCTGCTGCTTCGATCGACGCGGTATGGCAACCTGGTCACGCTTGCAGGAGTAAGCGTGCTGGTCATGTTCCCGTCCGCACTGCTGCACCTGTGGATGGGTGGGCGGTTCGAGGGAGATCTGAACGCCGTCGCGGCAGCCTGCCAGGTACTGGCTATCGGGCACGGACTTTTCTGGCTGTTGCTGCCCGGATTTAACGTGGTCAACGGTATGGGGCGGCACAAGTTCCCGGCCGCCGTGGCCGTCACGGCGGCGATAGTGTCCATGATCGCAGTGGCCATCCTGGCTTCGCGACAGGGCGCCACGCTGGTATCCGTGTCCTGGGGCGTTACCGTCCCCATGATTCCTATCTGGGCAGTGGTTCTGCCCATCTACTGCTGCCGGGTCACAGGCCAGCCGATGGGCAGGTACCTGTGGGAGGGATTCGCCATTCCAGCGCTCGGCTGTCTGCCCGCTGCGGTTGCGGCGTATTTGTTCAATCGCTACTATGGCGCCGCTACCTGGTGGACCTTGATCTGGCAGTTGGGTTGTTTCGCGGCCCTGCTGGCGTTATCCGCTTGGTTCTTCGTTTTGGCCGCCGACGACCGATCGCAGGCGGTCCGTTCCGCGACAGGGCTGCTGCGGCGGATCAGGCGCCGTTAGAAGAGCAGCACCCGCCGGACTTTCCGTACCCACCGGCTTCAGTCGCCTTGTTCTTGAACCCGGGAAACGACTTGACGATCGACTTGGATGACAGCCCGTTGCACCACGTGTGCTTCACGCAGGCCCGCGCCTCGCAGCGCGGCAGCCAGATTTTGGTGCCGTCTCACTGGAACGGCAACCTCAGAGCTTATGGAGAGCTCATCCCCGGAACAGTCGTAGCCTTGCCCGGCGGTGGTTCCTCGGCGGACGTGGCCGTGCCGCTCGATCCGTCTCTGGAGGCCCTGGTGCTTCCGGGGTTCGAGACCAACAACGTGATCAAGCGCGGCGTTTCCTACGCCCGCATCCGGCCTGTGATCAGGCAGCTCGTCCAGCGGGCCCGGTTTGTGCAAATACAGCACGTCAGCTCTTTCGGTTTTCTGGCTGGCTTGTTTGCCATCGCCCTGAACAAGCCGTTCTACCTGGACATGGGTGGGACGCTGCGCGATCCGCCCGGCGTGAAGGTCCCGCGCTCGCTGCCGTCGCGGCTGGCCAGGATCTGGTACCGCCGTGCGGAGGCCAGGCTGGCCCGGCACGCCAGGCTGCTGATCGCCACCAGCGCGCATCTGCACGAGACGTTTCCGCCCACGAGCGCGGGTAAGGCTGTCATTACCCACTCCATGGTCGAGAAGAAGTGCATTCACCGTCGGGACAATGCCTGTGCCGGCGACCCAATAAAGCTCTTCGTCGCCACCCGAATGATCCACTCCAAGGGGATTCAGCACCTGATACAGGCTGTCAAACAGCTACTGGCCGAATCGTACAACGTTCAATTACAGGTCGCCGGCGTGGGCGACTACCTGGACACGCTCAAAAGGCTGACGACGGAATCGGGGATGGACTCCCACATCGAGTTTCTGGGGGGAATCCCCGGGGGCGGAGAACAGCTGTGGGCATATTATCGGAGCGCCGACATCGCGGTCCTGCCCTCGATGGGGCATTACGAGGGCACGCCTCGCATGATCATCGAGGCTTGGGCGGCCGGAGCACCGGTGGTCTCAACGCGTGTGGGCGGTATTCCGATATCAGTCAAGCACGGGGAGGAGGCGCTGCTGGTGACCCCCGGCAGTGCGCCGGAGCTTGTTCAGGCTATCAAAGAGGTTTATAAGAACTCCGAACTGCGAACTCGCCTGGTAAGCAATGCGTACCAGCGTGTGGAAACCATGACCTACGAAGGCAGGCTACCGCTTATTCGGCAAGCTTTCAGGGAGTACCTGCCGGGCCTGCTGCCGGAGGATTAGCGATGAGCGACAAGGCGTCCGCGGACAAGACGGTTAAGAAAGGATCGCTGCGCAAGCGGGCGTTGAAGAAGTGGGATCGCTTCTGGACCGACTACACCATGGCCCGCAAGAAGGCGAAACATCGCCGCAAGGTGGGCAGACCCGAAAAGCAGACGGCGGCCTTCGTGGTAGGTTGCCAGCGCTCCGGCACGGACATGACCATCAAGACTCTGGACCGCTCGGTGGACGTCGATCGGTTCGACGAGTACGACGAACGGGCCTTTGAAGACTGCCGCATCAAGGACCGGGAGATCTGCGAGCGTCTCGTGGCGGAGAGCAATGCCAAGTGCATTATCTTCAAACCGGTCTGCGATTCTCACCGGGCGACTGACCTGCTCAATCTGCATCCCGGCAGCAAGGTGATCTGGATCTACCGTCGATACCAGGACGTGGCCAACTCGGCGGTCGAGCGCTGGGGCAACCGTACGCAGCAGTGGGTGCAGGACGTACTCAAGGGCGGCGGCGACTGGGGCTGGCGTCAGTGGAACAAGGAGAAGGTCACCGACGAGGTTCTGGCCCAAGTCAAGGAAGTCTGCCCGGCGGATGTCTCGGAGCATGGCGCGGCCGCCATCTTCTGGTACATGCGTAACCAGACCTACTTTGACCAGGATCTCCAGAATCATCCGGAC
Organism: Phycisphaerae bacterium; assembly: GCA_028277545.1. GTDB lineage: Bacteria > Planctomycetota > Phycisphaerae > UBA1845 > UBA1845 > JANQGB01. Next base: position 10,516 of record JANQGB010000783.1, read on the forward strand.
TGCCTGCTGGTTCGCTACGAGGAAGCGGTCGCCAGCCCGACTGAGGAATTCCGCCGGATGTGCGACTTCCTGGGCATCGACTACTACCCGGACATGACCTCGAAGATCTTCTCGAGTTCGGTCGGCAAGCGCAAGTCGCCGCCCATCGCCGAACCCATTGAGGAACTGTGCCAGGCCATGCTGGATCGGCTGGACGCAGCACGGGCGGCCCCCATCCCGGGAAGTTGATCCACCACGTCGGCGATCCAGCGGCGGTGCAGAGTCCGCGCCACGCCCGAACCGGCGCCACTCCAGGCCGGGACGTCACGGCCGGCCAGCGACGCTTGCCATCGCGAACCTGACCCTCAACAGCGGTCGGCGATACCGCGCTGTAATAATGCCCTCGAAGCCAGAACGACCGCTGATAGCCTTCTGTGACGCCTACTCGGTGGTCTACGGCGCCCAGCGTTCGCTGCTTCAACTGTACGAGCGCTGGCACCGGGAGGAGAGATACCGGCTGCTGTTTCTGTATCTCCAGCCAGGACACCTGGTTGACGAAGTGACAGCACTGGGCATCAAAGCGACGCAACTGCCGGTCGGCAGCCTGCTGGGTTCGTACGACAAACGGCTGCTGCGGCTGAGGGCCTGGGACTACCCCAAGCTTGCCCTGGAGGCATTCGCCTACAGCCGTAACCTGCGGCGTATTTTGACCGCCCAGGGCGTGGCCCTGCTGCACTGCAACAACGACCGCACCGGCCTGATGAACTTCGCCGCGGCGCGCTGGGCGGGCTGTCCGGTGGTGAATCACGTCCGGCGGGACCGCTCCTTCGGCTGGCGGGACCGGGTGATCCATGCTGGAGCGTCGCAAATGATCTGGGTGTCACGTCGCGTGCGTGACGACTTCAGCCGCAACCACGGAATCGAACGGCCCAAGGGACGGGTAATCTACAACGGGCGCGAGCTCCCCGACCGCAACGAACCAGCCACGAACGCCGAGATCCGGCGCGAATTCGGCCTGCCACCCGACGCGCGGGTGGCCCTGGTGGCCGCCAGTTACGACGTGCGCAAAGATCACGAGACGCTGGTCCGGGCGGCCGGCATAGCCTGCCAGGCAGACACGCGGCTGTTCATTCTGGTGGCAGGCGCAGACCTGACACCGGGGCAGGAAAGGTGGCGCAAGATCGAGGGCCTGATCGCGGAGGCCGGCCTGAGCCGGCGTGTACTCCTGCTGGGTCAGCGCGACGACGTGGGCCGCCTGATGCGAGGGTCCGATATTCTGATCAACCCCGCCAGGGAGGAAGCACTGGGCGGAGCGCTGATAGAGGCCATGGCGTACGGGTTGCCCTGCGTGGCCACGGACACCGGCGGTACGGCGGAAATCGTCCCGCCGGACCGTTGCGGCTACCTGGTCCCGCGGCAGGACGCCGATCAGCTGGCCCAGCGCGCGATCGACCTGGTAAGCGACGAGGCAACGAGGCAACGATTCAGCCAGAACGCCAGGGAGCATTTTGACGCCCACTTCACGGTGGACCGATGTGCTGAGGCGACCGCCGAGTTCTTCGACGACATCATCGCCCGGCGGCGCCCCATCTGATCTGAGGCCAGCGCAAGCTGCCTGCTCCTATCCGCCGCCAGACAAGGAACCGGCGGGCTGGCGGGCTCGTACTACCAGGGTGTTGGAAGCGATCGATGTGTGGAATTGCCGGCATCTGGGGTGACCCGTCCTCCGAACGCCTCAAAATGATGGCAGACAGTCTGCAGCACCGGGGGCCGGACGACGAAGGTTTCTGGACCTCGGGCAGCGGCGATGCCGGGTTGGCCCACCGTCGGCTATCAATCATCGATCTGGAAGGAGGTCATCAACCGCTGACTAACGAAGACGGGCGTATCGTGACGGTCTTCAATGGAGAGATCTACAACTACCGCGAGCTACGCCAGGAGCTGACCGCCGGAGGGCACAAGTTCGCCACCAACAGCGACACCGAGACGATCGTGCATCTGTACGAGGACGAGGGACCGCTGGCGGCAGCGCGCCTGCGAGGGATGTTCGCCATAGCGATCTGGGACGACCGCCAACACCAGCTAGTTCTGATCCGCGATCGAGTCGGCAAGAAGCCACTCTACTTCAGTGAGGCCGGCGGCGAGTTCCTTTTCGGCTCGGAGCTGAAGGCGCTGGCAGCGGCGATGCGTACTCCTCTGTCGCTCGACGACCAGGTGCTGTCCGACTACCTCACCTGGGGTGAGATTATGGCACCGGCCACGATCTACCGCGAGATTCGCGCCGTAGAACCGGGCGAGTATGTCGTGGTTCGCGACCGGCAGGTGACGCAAAAGCGGCACTACTGGCAGTTACAGATGCAGCCCAAGACGTCGGTGTCGCCGGCTGATGCCGTCGAACAAGTGGACGGGTTGCTGCGTGAAGCGGTGCGACTGCGGCTGCGTTCGGATGTACCGGTAGGTTCGTTTCTGTCGGGCGGCATAGACAGTGGAATCATTACGGCCATGGCGTCTGAGGAGCAGGCCGACCGGCTGACCACGATCACCATCGGTTTCGAGGAAGAGTCGTTCGACGAACGCCCGCTGGCCCGCCAGGTTGCGAAACGTTACGGCACCGACCACCACGAGGTAGTGATCCGGCCGCAGGTGGCGCAGGACCTGCCCACCATCGCCGCGTGCTACGACCAGCCGTTTGCCAACGCATCCTGCGTGCCGTCCTACTACGTCGCCCAGGCGGCGCGCCAGGTCGTGAAGGTGGTTCTCAACGGCGACGGCGGTGATGAACTGTTCGGCGGCTCCCGCCGCTACCTGGCCGCTCGGATCAATCAATGGTTGGCCTGGGCCGACGGACCGCTCACGCGAGCAGCCTGTCGGGGCCTGACCGCCCCACTACCAACGCCGCGGCGCTTTCGATCCGGCTACGCCTTCCTGCATCGGTTGCTGCGCGGATTCGGACAGGAACCGGTGGCGCGCTACTTGACCTGGGCTGTTGACATGATGCCCGAGTCGGAGAAGCGGCGTATGTGCGGGACCGGGAAGCCCGGCGCGTCGTCAGCCCCGGCGAGACGCCAACGCGATTGGCTGGCCCGGTTGGCCCCCAGTGAGTGGCTGGTGCGTGACTATTGGCAGACAGAGCTTCAGGACTGCGGCGCGGTGGACAGGATGCTGGCGGCCGATTACACCAGGATTCTGCCACACGAGCTGTTGGTGAAGATGGATGTTGCCTGCATGGCTCACGGCCTGGAGCCGCGTTCTCCGTTACTGGACCATGTTCTCGTTGATACGGTGGCGCGATACCCGGAGCGAGTGAAGGTGCCCGGGCTGACGACGAAACCCCTGCTCAGGGAGCTGAGCGGTCGCTACCTGCCGCCTGTGGTGCAAGAAGCGCCCAAACGCGGCTTCGAGGTTCCGCTGGTGCGCTGGCTGCGAAACGAGCTCAGAGACTTGTCCGCTGATGTGGTTCTGGCCCGCAATGGCCTGCTGGCAGACCGTTTCGACCGCTCGGCGCTGGAGCATCTGCTAAGCGGCTCAACCGGCTTGGATCCGGCTCGCTGGTCCCGCCGGGTCTGGACGTTGTTGATGTTGGGCATTTGGGATCAGCACGTGCGCCCCAAGCAGCGCACAGAGGCGGTCACCGCCTAGAGTGACGGTCGGCGGTGTGCCGCTGATCGTATGCGGAGTAGGTCATGTGTGGAATCGCTGGCATCTGGGGTGAGTTGGCGCCGGGCCGCCTCAAAGCGATGACCGACTCGCTGCGCCATCGCGGCCCGGACGACGAGGGCTTTTGGACCAGCGAGAAGCACAGCCTGGGACTGGGGCACCGGCGCCTCTCCATCATCGACCTGGGAGGAGGGCAGCAGCCGATCTTCAACGAGGACGGTAGGATCGTGACCGTCTTCAACGGAGAGATCTACAACTACAAGGAATTACGCCAGGAGCTGATCACCCGCGGGCACGAGTTCGCGACGCAGACCGACACTGAAGTCATCGTCCACCTCTACGAAGAGCACGGCACTGACCTGGCCCGGCACTTGCGCGGCATGTTTGCCATCGCCCTCTGGGATGACCGCGAAGGGAAGTTGGTGCTTATCCGCGATCGCGTCGGCAAGAAACCGATCTACTTCAGCCAGGTCGGGGGCGAGTTTCTGTTCGCCTCGGAGCTGAAGGGAGTGGTAGCCGGCTCTCGGGCGCAGTTGGATCTCGACGAGCAGTCGCTGGCCGACTATTTCGCCTGGGCGATGGTACTCGGCCCGAGAACGATCTATCGCCAGGTGCAGGCCCTCCAGCCAGGCGAGTTGATGGTCGTGCGCGACCGCCAGGTCGCCCGTACCGAGCAATACTGGCAACTGCGCATGCAGCCCAAGGTCAGGGTGAGTCGCCGTGACGCGGTCGACCAGATCGACGAGATGCTTCACGAAGCCGTCCGACTGAGATTGCGCTCCGACGTTCCGGTGGGCTGCTTTCTCTCCGGAGGAATCGACAGCGGCATAGTGACGGCCATCGCGGCCCAACAGTCGCAGCAGCCTCTCACCACCGTCACTATCGGCTTCGAGGACGACTCCTTCGACGAACGTCCCTTGGCCCGCCTGGTAGCGGAGAAGTACGGCACCGACCATCACGAGGTAGTCATACAACCGAAGCTGGCCGACGACTTGATCAAGATCGCCCGAGCCTACGACCAGCCCTTCGGCGGCGCGTCGGCGGTTCCTTCGTATTACGTGGCCCGGGCGGCCCGGCAGTTCGTAAAGGTGGTACTAAACGGCGATGGCGGCGACGAGCTGTTCGCCGGTTACCGCCGCTACCTGGCGGCGCGGCTAAACGGCTACCTCCGCTGGGCGGACGGACGCTGGTGCCGACCGGCCTGGCAACTGCTGGCCCGCATACTGCCGGTGCCACGTGGTTTTCGATCGGGCTACGCGTTTGCCCACCGCATGGTGCGCGGCATGAGCCTGGAGCGGGGCCTGCGGCAGATGGCCTGGTCGGCGGACGGAGCCGACGAGGAGGGTATGCGCCGCCTGTGCGGGGCAAACGGCAACGGTGTGGGGCAGGTCTGGTTCGATCGCGTG
>JANQGB010000698.1 GCA_028277545.1 Phycisphaerae bacterium
GCCTCACTGGCCCCCAGGACGGCTCGAACCGAGGACGCCGCCAGGTGTGGATACGCATAGTCCAGCCTGTCCAGAAGTGCCGCGGCATGCGTGGCGTCGGCTAGCCCTGGTTCGCCCTCAGGAAGAGGGGCGAGGTGCGCAGCGGCCACTGCTGCGGGGTTTTCCGCCAAAGCGTCGAAAGTTTCCGGATGCCACTCGCTCATCTGCCGGTCCGTATGCCGCAGAACCTGGACCCGCGGGCCACTACCGGCCTCGACTGGTGGTGGCGATCCATGCCAAGCCACCGCGCCCTGCCCGGCTGATTCCAGCGTCGCAATCAACCAATCAAGCGGCGTTCCAGCAGCCTCCAGCGTGATAGAGGAAACCGGCGGCCTGGGAAGCCCGGATTCTCCGCCGGGCGGTCCGACGGGCTTCAATGGCCGGGATCCGACCAGAACCAGTTTCTGCTTGGCTCGGGTCAAAGCCACGTACAGAACACGCAGTTCCTCGCTGCGCGAGGCCGACTCGATGGATCGGGCTACCCGCGTGTGCATTACGCTGGGGTAATCGATCATCCGTTCAGGATCGACCACGCGCAGGCCGACGCCGCAGCCACGATCGAAGATGATCCGCGACCGGGCGTCTGTCAGGTTGAATCGCCGCCCGAGGTCAGCAACGAACACGACCGGGAACTCGAGCCCCTTGGCCTTGTGAATGCTCATCACCTGCACCACGTCCTGGGACTCGCCCAGCGACGCACCGGTCGCCAGGTCGCGGCCCAGGGACTGCAGCGACTCCACGAACCGCAGGAAGCGGTGGAGGCCCTGCCGGCGGAAGGTGCCGAACTGGCGGGCCCGCTGGTGCAGGGCAAGCAGGTTACCTCGCCGCGTCTCTCCGCGGGGCAAGCCGCCAACGAAAGCCAGGTATCCTGACTCCTGATAGATGCTCCAGATCACGTCCGCGAGGGGGCGACGCCGGGCGCTTTGTCTCCAGCGGTCCAGCCGGTCGGAGAACCGGCTCAACCGGGCGCGGAGGTCGGCGTTCTCTCCATCTCGAACGTATTGCAGGACCTGCTCATGAAAGGGCGCCTGTCGATCGCTTCCGTGGCATCGGATGGCTACCAGATCGTCTTCATTGAACGACCAGCCCGTCACGCCCGATCGCAGGACGGACGCCAGCGGAATGTCCTGCCGCTGGTTGTCCAGCACGCGGAGCAAGGCTAGCAGATCGCGAATTTCGGTGGTGTCGAACAGTCCCGCGGCCGCGTCAGTGTGGGTTGGGATGCCCATCCGGCGAAGGAACTGAGCCAGTGGGCCGGCGGTATGCACCGTGGAACGCAACAGTATCGCCACGTCGCGCCACTCCAGCGGCCTGCCGTCCACCTTGAAACCAGATCGCCGTGCCGCCAGCAGACGCGAGCCTATCAGGTAGGCTTCGCGTTCGATAGCCTTCCATTGGGTCGGATCGTTGGCATCCACGTAGCGCTGTCCGCTGTCGTCGTCGTCCAGCTCAACATGCTGCACGCGTCGGTCCAGCAGGTGGACCTCGATGGGTGCGCCTCGCCGTTCTCCTTTTGATTCGATCCCGGCGTGCAACCGGGCGGCTTCGTCGTAATCCACCCCGCCGATCGGCTTGGACATCAGCCCTTCAAATATCAGGTTGACGCCGTCGATGAGCTCGGGGCTGCTGCGGAAGTTCTTTTGCAGCCCGATGCAGACGCTCTGTGCTGTCTCAGGCGCGGATTCGACGCGGTCCTGAAACAGTTGCGGCTCGGCGAGCCGGAACCGGTAGATGCTCTGCTTGACGTCGCCTACGCAGAACAGGTTGTTGGCCGAGTCCGCAGCCGCCTCACGGCTGGCCAACCGCAGTATGGCCGCCTGGATCGGGTTGATGTCCTGAAACTCGTCCACCAGTACGTGGGCGAACCGGGCCTGCAGCTCTCGGGCTACGGGCGACGATCCTCCCGAATCGGCGGCATCGTGCAGCAGGTCGTACGCGCCACGCTCCAGGTCAGAGAAATCGAGGGCGTCCTGGGCGCGCTTGGCCCGCGTGTATCGTTGACGAAAGCTGGTGACTAACTCGGTCACCGCGCTCAAGTAGGGCGCCACCTTGGCTAGGCCGTCACGCATCTCCTCGCGCGTAAACCTGGCCGATGTCTGAAGCCGGCCCACAAAGAGGGGGCCGCGGATTGACTCCAGCAGGTCCTTGGCGGCGTCGCGCGCGGCGATGATCGCGGGGTCTGCCTGCTTGGTGAGCTTGGGCGGACTTCCCTCGCGCAGATCGATCTTGTAGCCACTTATCTCCCGGCGGACCTCGTCGAGATCGGGCATCTCAGCCCAACGCCGGAGTCGGTCGGCGTAGTCCTCCAGCTTTCGGCCGTAGAACGTCCCGATGGGCAGGTGCGCGATGATGTAACTCGCGATCGCCCTGACGTGCTCCTCCTGGCGGAGAATCTCGCGGCGCAGATCATCTTCGAACGCCGCAACGGTCGCGTCAGCGTTGCCGCCTACCGCGTCGCGGGCCGCCGCCAGCCAACCCAGTGGATCGGGCAGACTTTCGAGGAAGGTCGCGATGCGGAGTACCGCATCCGCCAGGGTACCGTCTTCGCCGAGTCCGTAGTCGTCCACCAGCCGTTGAAAAGCGATTCCCGCGTCCCGGTCAGTCTGGCCGTACCGCTCAGTGAACAGGGCCTCGAGCGCTTCACTCCGCAGGAGTCGAGCCTCCTCCTCGTCCAGCACCGTAGCGGCCGGGTCTATGGACGCCTCGCTGAACCAGCGACGCAGAATCCACAGGCAAAACGAGTGGATCGTCGATATTTGGGCTGTGTCGACCAGCGCTGCCTGCGCGCGAATATGGGCATCCTCCGGGCGGTCCTTTGCCCTGCGGCGAATGGCCTCCAGAATCCGGGCCTTCATCTCGGCAGCCGCAGCTTCGGTGAACGTGACCACCAGCAGTTCGTCCACCCGGCAGCGCTGCTCCGGCGGAAGATCGCATACCAGGTGAGCGCACCGTTCGCTGAGCACGGCTGTTTTGCCTGAGCCCGCGGCGGCGGTGACAATCACGCTCTGGCCGGTCGCCTCGATGGCTCTTCTTTGTTGAGCGGTGAAAGGGATCACGGCGCGTCCTCTCCCGCCGCGGACGCCAGGCGGTCAAACACCTGCGGGCGGTCCAATGACTGCAGAAAGCGCAGGCCCGGCGAACCGAACTCGAAACGGCACACGCTGCGGTGGGGACACCATCCGCAAGGCGAGAAGTCGCTCAGCCTGTATGGCGACACCGAGATGTCCCCGTCCAGAATCTGGTCCGCCAACTCGCCGAGCTTGGCCAGCGTATGCTCCAGCAGGGCGTCAAAGGTCGCGGTCTCTGCCGCGTCGGACGCTTTCACGTTGCTGATCGCGCCGTCCTTCTTGGTCTTCACCGCAAAGTGCTCGGAATCGCCGGCATAGGCGGTATCCAAGGCGTCCACCGATCCGAAATCGAGCAGGCCGCGCGGTCGGTGTGCTCGTAGCGGCGAGTGTTTCTGGGCATCGTAGTCGGACGGATGGGCCAACGCGGTATAGGCGGGGCGCAGCCCGACGTAGAATGCTGCCGCCGGGCGGACGGGCCGACCCGCCAAAGTCTTGCCGTGGCGAGACAACGCTAGCAGGTAAGCAAGCAACTGCAGTGACAGCCCATGGTACACCTCTGACATGTCGAGCCGCTTGTTCTTTGTGCGCTTGTAATCCACCACCACGCCCAGCAACTCGTCAGCATGTTCTGCCAGGTCGACACGGTCGATGTAGCCGCGCAGGCTAACTCGCCGCCCGGCGGGAGTATCGATCTCCAGGGCCGGCAGTGAGTCATCCGTGGCGAAGCCGAAGGGCAGTTCGGTGTAGCGGGGGACGAAAGCGCTGCCTGCCGCGACTTTTCGCTGAGCCCGCACCACCTTGGCCAGGTCCTCACCCCTGCGCCGCGAGATGTATAGCTCGCGGGCATCCGACAACTCGCCGCCCAGCGGCGGGCGAATTCCTACCCGGCCGCAGCTCTCTCGCAAGTGCTCCAATACCTGATTCTCATCCAGCAGGCCCAGGGGGCGTCTGCTCTCCACCAGCCGGTCGATGAAGTCTTCCAGAATCGCGTGGTGGAGCTTGCCGAGGTCGACCGGCTCCAGAACTGCGACTTCGCGCTCCCGTAGGCGCAGGCCGTACTGCGCGAAATGGCGGAACGCGCACGCAGCGAAGCACTCCAGGCGCGACACGCTGGCTTCCAGCCGGCCGCCGATGAGCCGCCCAATAGACTCAGGAGCGAGACGGGCCTCGTTGCTGTAGTCCAGCGACACCATCGACTCGCGCACGCGGCGGGAGAGTTGCTCATCCGTCCGGGCTGCTTCGTAGACTGCGTTCCAGCCAGCCCGCTTCTGGGCGTCGTCCTGCTGCAACGCAGGGCGGGCGCGAAACTCCAGTGGCAGGGCCGCCGCCAAGTCGCGGGTGGACATCAGCGGCCACGTTTCGCGACTGTTGGCAGGATGCTCGACCGTGCGCTCCACGATCTCAGGGCAAGCGGCCTTGATGTCCGCGGCGAACGGCGAGACTCGCAGGGCCTTCCCGTCTTCGTCGGCGACCGGGTAGGTCACCACCACGCTCTCGCTGGCCCGGGTCAGCGCCACATAGACGAGTAATCGTTCCTCGAGCACCCTCTGCCAGCGGGGCGTGCCCACGGGCCATCCCGTCTCAGCGAGAAACGTCCGGTCGTCGTCGTTGAGGATGCTGTCCTCCTGGCCGGCATGCGGGAAGGCGGTGTCATTGAAACCCAGCACCACTGCGGCCTTGATCTCGGGATGTCGGCTTCGCTCGATGCCCCCGACCAGAACCTGGTCCAGCATGGGGGGCGCCAATCCCAGCGTGAACTGTGACAGTCCAGCCTCCAGAACGGCGGCCAACTCTCGCACGTCCATCACTTGACCACCCAGGGCGTCGGCCAGGTCGTCGAGGAAACCACACGTGTCACGCCAAATCTGCCGGTGTTCCTCCGCTGCGTCCAAGTCGCCGTCGTCTTCGGCGTCGCCCGCCCATGCGTCAAGCTGCCGGCGTACCTCCATGGCTTCCAGGGCCCGGGCCAGGCGAACCGCCCACGTCCTGCCGTCCGCAGCGTCAATGGTACCAGCGTCGGCCAGCCACTCTCCGACACCGCCGATCAACGCCCGTCGCGCATCGTTGATCCGTTCCAGCCGGCGTAGACTGGCCGGGTCAATCGGGGTGGGCTCGACTGACTGTTCTTCACTCAGGGGTCCTACGCGCTCCTGGTTGGCGGCGGGGGACCAGTCATCGCCAGTCCATGCCTCGCGGCCGGTCACGCCGTGAGCCAGGACGAAGTTCTCCAGTTCGTCGGCAGCATCATCGCTAAGGGGCGTCAAGCCCGTCTTGAGGGCCAGCCCAACCGACTCGATGGACATGGAGTCGGCCGCCATCAGGACCAGGGCCCGCATAAGTTCGACCAGCGGGTGGTGGGCAGTGGGGCGGCGCCGATCGACGAAGAAGGGGATGTTGCGGGCCGCCAGGGCGGCGCTTAGCAGGTCGTGGTAGGG
>JANQGB010001018.1 GCA_028277545.1 Phycisphaerae bacterium
GCAGGAGCCGCAGCCGGCGCAGGCCGCCTCCACCACCACGGCCGGCTCGCCTTTACTCCAGACGACGGCGCCGAACGGGCAAACCTTGGCACAGAGCCCGCACTTTTTGCAGGCCTCCTCGTCGATCCGACTGGTGATGGCCTCGACCTGGATCTGGCCGGCGTTAAGCAGGGCGCCGGCTCGGGAAGCCGCGGCGCCAGCCTGACAGACGGAATCCTTGATGTCCTTCGGCGCTTCGCAGAATCCGGCGAAGTACACGCCGCGAGTGGGAGCGTCCACCGGCTTGAGCTTGGGGTGAGACTCCATGAAGAAGCCGTCAGACGTCTTGGACAGGGTGAGCATGCCGGCGATCTTGGCGAAGTCCTCAGGCGGCTGGACCCCGACGGATAGGACGACCATGTCCAGTTCATGCCGCTCCAGACGTCCAGACGTGGTGTTCTCCACCGTAATTACCAGGTTGCGCGTCGCAGGGTCCTCTTCGATGTCGCCGGGCAGGCCCCGCACGTAACGCGTGCCCGCCTCCTTGGACCGCTGGAACATCTCCTCGAACGACTTTCCGAAGGCGCGGATGTCCTGGTAGAAGACGACGTTCTCCACGTCGGGATAGTGGTCGGCCAGCAGCAGCGTGTCCTTGATGGTGTTCATGCAACAGATGTTCGAGCAATAGGGCCGGCCGATGCTCGGATTACGCGAGCCGACGCACTGGATGAAGCCGATCCGCCTGGGACGCTGGTGATCGCTGGGGCGTACGAAGTGACCGGCCGTGGGGCCGCCGGCACAGATCAACCGCTCGAACTCCATCGACGTGATCACGTTGTCGTACCGGGTGTATCCGTACTCGTCCATCTCGGTGGGGTCGTACACGTCCAGCCCGATGGCGACGATGACGGCACCTACCTCGCGGGTGATGACCTCGTCCCGGTCGTCGTAGTTGATGGCCTGCTTCTCGCATACCTCGGCGCACTTGCCGCAGGCGATTGGGTTGTTACCCAGGCAGTCGTCCATGTTCAGGATGTAAGTGCAGGGCACGGCCTGGGGGAAGGGTATGTACACGGCCTTGCGGGTCGAGAGCCCGGCCTGGTACTCGTCGGGGTGAGTCACCGGGCACACCTTGGCACATTCGCCGCAGGAGTTGCAGAGCTTGGAATCGACGTAGCGGGCTTTCTTGCGAATCTTGACCGTGAAGTTGCCAACGTAGCCCGAGACTTCCTCGACCTCGCTGAAGGTGAGCAACTCGATGTTCGGATGCCGACCGGCATCGATGGCCTTAGGCCCGAGGATTCATATCGAACAGTCCATCGTGGGGTAGGTCTTGTCGAGCTGGGCCATGATCCCGCCGATGGATGGCTCCTTCTCGACCAGGATGGCCTGGTGGCCGGCTTCGGCCACTTCGAGCGCCGCCTCTATGCCCGCCACTCCCCCACCGATGACCAGGGTCGACTTGGTGACGGGCACGGTCAGCTCTTCCTGCGGCTGTAGGAACCGGGCCCGGGCCACGGCGGACGCCACCAGGTCCTTGGCCTTCTGGGTGGCGCCTTCGCGATCGCCGGCGTGCACCCACGAGCAGTGCTCGCGAAGGTTGGCCATTTCCATGAGATAGGGATTCAACCCGGCCTCACGCACGCACTGCCGGAACGTCGGCTCATGCTGGCGCGGCGTGCACGACGCCACCACCACCCGGTTAAGGCGGTGCTGCCTGATGGCATCCTTGATCTCGTTCTGCCCGGGATCCGCACAGGTGTACTTGTTGCGTACGGCGCAGACCACGTCCGGCAGGGTGGTGGCGTATTCCGTGACGGCCGCACAATCCACCGCGCCGGCAATGTTCAGCCCGCAATCGCACACGAACACACCCACACGAATGTCCTCTTGGGGTGCCTCAGCTATCATGGCGTGCCCTTTCGGCTCAAGCCGTTGTCACTTACTGAGCATCCTCGGGGCTCGTCTCCAATGCCTCGACGACCAACTCGCCGAGGTCGCGCATCTCGATGCAGATGTCGTTGTTCGGATCCTGCATGGCACACTTGAAGTGCACCTGGCACTTGGGGCAGGAGGTAACCAGGACCTGTGACCCCGTGGCCCGGGCCTCGCCGAGCCGCTGGACCTGGATCTGCTTGGCGAACCGGTCGCAGTTGGACCACGTGCCGCCGGCGCAACAGGTGGCCGCCGGCCCCGAATGCCGCATCTCGACGAGTTCGACGCCCGGCACAGCAGCCAGTACACGGCGCGGCGCCTCGTAAACTCCCAGGTGCCGGCCCAGCCGACAGGGGTCCTGGAACGTCACCCGCCGGCCACCGTTGGCCTTGAACTTCAGCGAATCAAGGTTCTCGGCCAGGTACTCGCTGAGGTGCGCGACCCGTGGCGGCTGGCCCTTGAAGAACGGTTCGTAGTCCAGCTTCCAGGTACGCACGCACTCGGCGCAGGGGGCGACCAGCAATTCGGCCCCGCTGTCAGCAACCAACTGTACGTTGTGACGTGCCAGGGCCTCGAAGCTGGCCCGATCCCCGTTCCATAGCAGGTCATGCCCGCAGCATCGCTCTTCCTCGGAGACCACGGGCTCTACGTCCAGGGAGTTCATCAGCCGGATCGCGACCCGTGTGCCCTCCAGCGTCAGCACCTTGAAGTCGGCGAAGAACGCGTCGAAGTACATCGCGCACCCGGCCCAGAAGAACACCTTCCCGGTCTTGCGTTGTGTACGCAGATCACCGCCGAGCCAGTCGAGCCGCTTCTGCTGCATGCCTCCCTTGGCCATCATCCGCATGGCTGACTGCATCGCCCCGCCGTGCGGGCATTCGGGCTCGGCTCCTTCGCGATAGGCCATCTCGCGGAGGTTCTGGACGAGTTCCGTGTACTGCACCCTGGCCGGGCAACGACGGTCGCACAGGCTGCACGTCAGGCAGGAGAACAGCGAGTTGTTCTCCAGGACTACGTCGCGCTGTCCAAGGTTGGCGGCCAGGACGTGGCGCCGCGGGCTGTAGTCGCCGCCGCTGCGGGTGATCGGGCATGTGGCGGTGCACTTGCCGCAGTCGTAGCAGGCCCAGGCACCGGTCCTTTGCTTGGCCTCAGCGAGTTCCGGCATCGCTGCGTACTCCTTCCCTGGGCGAATGGTCCGCTCCTGAGTTGGCCAGCGGGGTAGGGCCGAGTTGACGGACCTGATCCGTAAACTCGTTGATCACCTGGGCGAAACGGGCCCCTTCGGCGGCGCTGATCCACTCCAGCCGTAGCCGGCCCTCTTCCAGGCCCAGCAGTCTCACCACGTTCCTGGTCTTCTCGAACTGCTCGACGGCCCGTTCGTTGCCGAAGATGTAATGGCAGTCACCAAAATGACAGCCGGAGACGAGCACACCGTCGGCCCCTTTCTCAAAAGCCCGCAGCACAAAGCCCGGCTGGATTCTGCCGGAGCACATGACGCGGATCATCCGGAAGTGTGGCTGGTGTTGGATACGCGAGACGCCGGCCGTGTCGGCCCCGGCGTACGAGCACCAGTTGCAGGCGAACACGACGATGTTCGGCTGCCATGTTTCTGGCGTCCGGCCCGTCGCCTCCGCCGCTACCGGCGCCGTCTGTGCCTCGGTCATGGCGCCACCTCCTCGCCGAAGAAGGCGTCGATCATGGCGTGTACCTGCCGGTCCGTATAGTGCTGTGCCGTGATTGCTCCGGAGGGGCACCAGCTCGCACAAGTGCCACATCCCTTGCACAAGGATCCGTTTATGCGGGCAGCGAACACACCGTCGCCGGCTTCAACCAACTCGGGAGCCTGGAACTGGCAGATATCAACGCACTTGCCGCAGCTACGACACCGCTGCTCGTCGACTGTAGCGATGGTCGGGTCGAGCCTGACCTTGTCATAGGCCAAGTACACCGAGGCCTTGGCCGCGGCCGCGGACGCCTGGGCGACCGTGTCGACGATGTCCTTGGGCCCTTGCACGGTGCCGGCCAGCAGCACGCCTTCAACAGCCGTCTCTACCGGGGCCAGCTCCGGATGGCGCTCCAGGAAGAAACCGTCCAGGCCCACACTGGCCTTGAGGATGTCGTGAAACTGATCCATCTCCGGTTGCCGGGGTTTCATGCCCACGCTGAGCACCACCAGGTCCGTGGGCACCTCGAGTTCGCGCCCCAGCAGGTCATCGAAGCAGCGCACCGCCTCGGCCCGCTCTTCGCCGATGATCCTGGGTTCCTGCCCCGGGGGAATGCGGACGAACAGCACGCCCAGGCCGCGAGCCTGGCGATACATCTCCTCCGCACCCGCGGAGATCGTGCGGATGTCACGGTAGAAGACTGTCGTGTCGATGCCCTGCTGGTGGAGGATCGTGGCCTGCTTGATGGCCGTTGGACAGCAGTAGCGGGAACAGCCGGTGAAGCCTTCGGGATCGCGCGAGCCGACGCAAAGAACGAACGAGGCGTGTCGTGGCTTACGATCCTGGATCTTCAGCTCATCTTCGTGTTCAAAGAAGGCCCGCTCCAGTTCCTCGCTGGTGATCACGTTTGGCACCCGCCCGTAGCGGAGCTCCATCCAGGGATCGTACAGATCCGCACCGAATGCCAGGATAATGGCACCTACGGGCAGGACCTCGTTCGATGCTCCTTTCAGGGTGACTTCGAAGTTGCCGACGAACCCGGTGATGCTTTCGACCTCTGTGCTGAGCAGCACGCGGGCACCGCATTGCCGGAGCCGTTCCTCCTTCTGCTCCAGGACTTCGGCCGCCGGGCGCATATTGGGGTAGAGGTGCTTGAGGTTGGGGGCGGCCAGTCGGCCACCCAGTTGAGGCCGCTTCTCTACCAGGGTCACCGGGAACCCCTGGCCGGCCAGATCCGTGGCGGCCTGGATGCCGGCGATGCCGCCCCCCACCACCAGCGCCGAGCGGATCATCGGAACCTCGCCCTCGTGCAGCGGTTCAAGGTGCCGGGCGCGGGCCACTCCCATACGGATCAGGGCCTGGGCCTTCTCCTGGGCTTGCCCGGGGTCGCTCGAATGCACCCAGGAGCACTGGTCTCGAATGTTGACCATCTCGAGCAGATAGGGATTGAAGCCGATGCGGGCACAAGTATCCCGGAATATGGGCTCGTGAGTGCGCGGCGTGCAGGCCGCCACCACGATGCGATTCAACTTGTGCTCGTTGATGAGTTCGACAAGCTCATCCTGGCCGGTGGTGGAGCAGGCGAACAGGTTGGTCGTGGCCACCGCTACGTCGGGAATCGCCTCAGCGGAGCCGGCCAGCTTCTCGACGTCCAGTACCCCGGCGATGTTGATACCACAGTGGCACACCAGCACGCCTATCTGCGGCGGTCCCGAGAGGTCGAGCGGCTCAACCTGTACGTCTTCTTCCTCCACACGATGACCGGTGAGGTAGTGCTGTGCCCGGGCGGCCACGGCAGAGGCTTGGGCGACGCAGTCGGGGATAACCTGAGGGCCAACGGCACTGCCGCAGACGAACACTCCCTCGCGAGTGCTCTCCACGGCGGACACTGCCGGATCCTTGCGAGCAATGAACCCGTAGTCGTCAGTCCGGATGCCAAGCGTGCGGGCCAGTTCCTGGGCGCCGTCGTTGGGCGCGGCTGCCACGGAGAGCACCACCAGGTCGGCCGGGTAGCGCCGCTGCTTGTGCTCCAGGGTGTCTTCGACGAAGACCTCAAGCGTATCGTCGTCCGGCAGCCAGTCGACCTTGGCCGGCCGGCCACGTATGTAGCGGGCGCTGTTCTCATCACGCGAGCGCTGAACGAAGTCGTCGAACCCCTTCCCGAAGGCCCGCAGGTCGGTGTAGAGAATCGTTATGTCTTCGACCTCGGGATCGTGCTGCCGGATGAGCATGGAGTCCTTGACGGCATTCATGCAGCAGAAGCGGCTGCAATAGGGCCTACCGCCTTCGCCGCGAGCGCCCACGCATTGGATGAAGATGATTCGCCGGGGCGTCTTCATGTCCGACGGCCGCACGACGTGCCCGCCCGTTACGCCGGAGGCGTTGAGCATTCTCTCCAGTTCGAGGCTGGTTACGACATTGGGCAGACGGCCGTAGCCGTAGTTACCCAGCTTGCGGGCGTCGAACTCCTGAAAGCCGACGGCCACCAGGATGGCCCCGGCGTTACGCTCCAACTCCTCCGGCTGCTGATCGAAGTCGATGGCCTCGACCTCGCAGGCCTTGCTGCAATGACCGCAGGCCAGCAGGCTCAAACCGTAGTCGGCGTTCTTCCGCTGTTTGTAGCGCTGGACCTTCTCCAGCCGCTGGCGCTGCTTCTCGCTGAGGTAGCCGCCGAGGTTGAGGCAGGCGTCCGGGTCTATGACGTAGGCGGCCGGCACCGACTGCGGGAAGGGACGGTAGATCGCTTTGCGGGCTTTGAGTCCTACGTCGAACTCGTTGCCGCCCACGACCGGGCAGACATCCACGCACTGCCCGCAGGCCACGCACTGATCCTCGAGGATGTACCGCGGGTGCTTGCGGATCTGCACGGTGAAGTTGCCCGGCTCACCAAGACAGCCGACGACTTCGGCGTTGGAGATGACCTCGATCAGGGGATGCCGACCGGCATCCATGGCCCGGGGGCCCAGGATTCATATCGAGCAGTCCATGGTGGGAAAGGTCTTGTCGAGTTGGGCCATGCGTCCGCCCAGGGACGGAGACTTCTCCACCAGGGTCACCCGAACCCGGGCATTGGCCAAATCGAGGGCCGCCTGGATACCCGCGATTCCACCGCCGATGACCAGCGTTCTTCTGTCCGTGACCGGTTGCACTTCACTCTCCGTTTGCGTCAATCGATCACCTGCCACTGCTTACCTGCCTTGTCTTGCGGTAGGGGCGCGTCGTGCCGCGCCCGGCCTCAAGGGGTCTCGCTTCCGGCCGCGACCGCGCCGGCTTCCGCGCCGGCGTAGTGCTCATCGAAATGCACGAATCCGGCTTCCAGGGCGCGGAGATTGAGTTCCTCGGTTCCGGGGGGCACCGAGGCCTTCACCGCGGCCCGCATCTGGTCGCGCGTTACCACTCTGCTTACCGCCGCGAAGAAGCCCAGCATGACGATGTTCTGGACGATGGTGCGCCCCAGCGTCTCCGCGATTCGAGTCGAGGGAATCCCGAACGCCGGTTGGCCTTCCTTGAGCGTGGCGTGCACCAGGTCCTCTTCATAGACCAGGGCACCCTCGTCCTTCAGTTCGTCGTGGTACTTGTCGTACCCTTCGGCCGACATGACGACGAAGAAGTCCGGCCGGCGAATATAGGGGTAGAGCACCGGCTTGTCCGAGAGCACCAGGGTCGCACTGCATGCCGACCCGCGGGCTTCCGGGCCGAAGCTCTGTATCATCGTCGCGTTGCAGCCGGCATCGAGGGCGTAGGCCCGGCCGGTGATGTACCCCGAAAGGACCACGCCCTGGCCGCCAAAACCGGTGACGCGAATCTCGGTTCTACTCATGGATCCAACCTCCCTCGGGCGGCATGGGCACGTACTCGTCGCCCAGCGTCTTGCCGTAGTGCTCGTGCATCAGGTCATCGAAGGTGGGGAGTTCTTCATCGACGAACTTGCCGCAAACGATCTTGCCCTGGAAAGCGATGGGTACGTCGGCCGGATCGGCGCCGTGGCGGATCTCCGCGTTGTCGTGATAAAAACGCATCAGGTCGAAACCGGTGCCCAGCTTGTTCAGCCGGGCATACAAGGTTGAGCACGGTGCGATGACCTCAACCAGGCGGAAGCCGCGGCGTGTGATGGCCTCCTTGAAGGAGCGGGTGAGCCGGCGGGTGTGCAGCGACGTCCAGCGGGCCACGTAGGTCGCGCCGCAACTGGCGGCCAGGTGCGGCAGATTGAACGGTGGCTCGAAGTTGCCGTAGGGCATGGTCGATGACTTCGCCGAGAGCGGCGTGGTCGGCGCGTTCTGGCCTCCGGTCATGCCGTAGATGAAGTTGTTCACCAGCACCACCAGCAGATCCATCCGCCGGCGGGCGGCATGAACGAAGTGGTTGCCGCCGATACCGACCAGATCGCCGTCGCCGGAGAAGACGACTACCAGCAGCTCCGGCCGGCCCAGCTTCAGCCCGGTGGCAAAGGGGACCGCACGACCATGAGTGGTGTGAAAGGCGTCGAGCTTCATGTAACCGGCCACCCGGCCCGTGCACCCGATGCCCGACACGATGGACACCTTGTTCAGGTCAACCTCCGTCTCCTCCAGTGCCGTGGCAAAGCACTTGACCACCGTGCCGATGCCGCACGTCGGGCACCAGATGTGCGGAATGCGGTCCATCCGCAGATACGGCGAAACGGGATGTTCATGATCCGCGGCCGGTTCGGTGACTGTCGTCATTGGGCTGCCCTCACAATCGTGTCCACTATGAGTTCCGGATCGTGCACGCCGCCGCCGCCGTGGGGCACGAGGAGCGCCGGGGCTCGTCCTTCGGCACAGCGTTGCACCTCGAGAACCATCTGGCCGTAGTTGATCTCGGGAACGACAAAGGCCTTGACCTTCTCCGCCAACTCCCGGATGTGTTTCTCGGGAAAAGGCCAGACGACGATGAGACGTATCATGCCCACCTTGACTCCCTGCGCGGCGGCCAGTTCCATGGCCATCCGGGCCACACGGGCGGTGATGCCGTAGCTAAGCAGCACCACGTCGGCACCCTCGACGCCGATCTCCTCGTACCGCACGATGTCGTCGCTGTTGGCCTGAATCTTCTCCAGCAGGCGATGGACACACTGCTCCTGGCAGTCGGCGCTCATCTCCGGGTAGCCGCGGGCATCGTGGGTAAGACCGGTCGTGTGGAATCGATAGCCGTCTCCCGCCCGGGCGAACTCCGGAATCTGCCGGCCGTTGATTTGGTAAGGCAGGAAGGCGCCTGGCGGCTGCTCCGTCAGGCGACGTGGAACCACCTCAATGCAGTCCGCCTCGGGGATGATGACCTTCTCCGTCATGTGTCCCACGCACTCGTCCATCATGAGCAGGACCGGTACGCGGTAGGTCTCCGACAGGTTGAAGGCGTCGACGGTTAAGTCGAAGGCTTCCTGCGGTGACTGGGGGCAGAGAGCGATGAGTTCATAATCCCCATGCGAACCCCAGCGGGCCTGCATCATGTCGGCCTGCCCGACCATGGTGGGCAGGCCCGTCGACGGCCCGCCGCGCTGGACGTTCACCACCACGCAGGGCGTCTCCATCATGGCCGCCAGCCCGATGTTCTCCATCATCAGGCTGAACCCCGGTCCACTGGTTACGGTCATGGACTTGGTGCCCGTCCACGAGGCACCCACCACGGCCGCCATGCTGGCCAACTCATCCTCCATCTGGATGAACGTACCGCCCATCCTCGGGAACCTGCGGGAAATGCGCTCCACGACCTCGGTCGACGGTGTGATCGGATAGCCGGCCACGAACCGGCAGCCCGCCGCCATCGCCCCCTCACCGCAGGCAAAGTCACCGTCCAGGTAGTGGGCGCCTGTCAAGACGCCAGCGGGTTGAGCCTTCACGTGCCATCCTCCTTTGCTGGTTCCAGCCGCCCGGCGGGCTAGCGCCCCATGGCCGCCACTTCCTCGTCCGCTGCCGGAACGCTGAAGATGGCGAAGTCAGGGCAGATCATCTCGCACAGGTTGCAGTTCACGCATTCGCCTGTTTCGACCACCTTCGGAGGGTGGTAGCCTTTGCGATTGAACTCCTCGGACATGACCAGTACGTCCTTGGGGCAGTATTCCACGCAGAAACCGCACCCCTTGCAGCGGTCGGCAATGATGCGGACCTCACCTCGTGGGATCTTGACGTCATCGATGTCCAACGGTCGTCGCCAGTACTTCATGGTGTTGGCCCCCTTTGCGCCTCCGACGGTTGGACCGCCGCAGGCCTTGGTCGGCACTTGGCCGCTGATCTGCTACATCCTCGCCGCTACGGACTGATTAGCCGCTCCCGGCCGATGAGCCTCATAGGGGCAGCCGCCGCGCGCATCGCCGATAGGACACCCGGCGCCAAAATTCGCGGCGCAACGCAGGCAGCAGCCTCCGGTCGCGCCCTCGCTCCCCATCAGTCGCACTGAAAACTGCTCTAGAAGGTACGAGAACCGCTCCACGTCGGTGGCGTTGAGACCTTCCAGCACCTGGGCCATACGGCTGGCCTTGGCCTCGTCGTACTTGCGGACCAGGTGGCGTCCCTTCTCACTGACGGTAAGCAACGTGGCCCGGCGATCTTTGGCGGAGGGGCTTCGGACGACGAGCCCGAGCCGCTCGAGCTTGTCTACGCTGCGGGTCGCGGCCGGCGGCGTGACGCCGAGATAGCCGGCCGCCTGTCCCACGTGCTGGCAACCGTCGTCGGCCATCAGCTTCAGCAGGTAGAACTGGGGTGGGCTGAGTGGGTAGTCAGATACAGTCCGCAGCAGTTTCGTCTCAAGCGCGTCGCGTACGATCGAGGCGAAGATATGTGCGGCTCGCAGTACGCGGAACTGCCTTCCCCTCTCTGCCGCCTCAGAGCCACGCCGGCTGCCCGGCGTGGGAATTTGGCCGTCGGGGTGAGCTGACATTTGACCTTAACCCCGTCAGCTATTAACCACTTCAATATTTAACGGTGCACCATGAACGTCCGAAAGTCAAGCAAAATGGGCGGATTAAGGTGCTACTGTTAAGTGCCAGACCGCCGTGTGTCATTTTAGGACAGTTTGCGCCGCCGGGTAGATACCGATTCCGGCCTCAAGTGATCGAGTAGTTGCTTGTGTTTGTCGCTTCCACGTGGTACGCTAGTAGTTGAGAGGGTAGCGAGGCCGGCTGGGGCCGCTGTGCCGTAGCTTCTTCCGAAAGCCGATTTCAATTCATGGCGAGCGGCGCGCATCCGAGTGGGGCTCGGTTCATATCTTGACTCTGAACAGTTAGGGAGGCCCACCATGCTCACCCGAGAGTATCCCAGGAGCGTTGAGTTGAAGGATGGCCGAACGGCTGTGTTCCGCCCCCTCAAAAGGAACGATGCTGACAGGTTGCGGGAGTTCTTCGGTGAGCTGCCGGAGGAGGATCGACTGTTTCTCAGGCATGACGTCTCCGATCCAGACCTAGTGCACCAGTGGACCGAGCGCATCGACTTCACCTCGGTGATCCCGCTGGTGGCTGAGGACGATGACCGCTTCATCGGCGAAGGCAGCCTCCACGTCCCGGCGCACAAGTGGCGCAACCATGTCGGGCAGGTCCGCCTGGTAACCGCCAGAGGCTACCGGCGCCTGGGCCTCGGGGGCCTGCTCGTGCGCGAGCTTCTGGCTTTGGCTGCCGAGCTGAATCTGGAGAGGCTGGAGGCTGAAG
This sequence comes from Phycisphaerae bacterium, assembly GCA_028277545.1. GTDB lineage: Bacteria > Planctomycetota > Phycisphaerae > UBA1845 > UBA1845 > JANQGB01. Next base: position 11,236 of record JANQGB010001018.1, read on the forward strand.
TCATGGAGGACAACAGCGACGCGATGCGGATGTTCCGGGCTATCGGGTTCGAAACGTCAGCCGTTCTGCGCGGCATGGTCAAGGACCGTCGCGGGAACGGCCACAATCTGGCCGTCATGACCAACAGGGTGACCAGTATTCGTGATACCCTCGACGACTGGATCCAGGACTCCATGATCCCCGCCTATCGCGTACCCGGCGCCGGGGTGTAGGCCGCGCCGCGATCGTTGCTGTTCCCAGAAACCGTCGTTTCGCGCTCTCGTTCTGCCTCGCTTCAAAACTCGAAGACGGGTTCCGATCCGGCAAGCACGATGATCCGTCCCCAAACGGCGCGGACCGGTGGTGAAGTAATCGGCGGCTCGTGTCATAAGACGTTGCCGCAGGCAGCGATCATGCTAAGCCCTCTTCCAGCAGTAAGTTACACTGCCGACCCCGCCGAATGCTCCCTTGCGGCCTGACTATTCCTCCATATCGGTGACGATCGTTTTGCACGATTCTGCTTGACAAATCCCCCATCTTGCGCTATGATAGGCTTAGTTGATGATTGTTTTGAGCGAATTTGAGGGTGTCGGATCGCAGTCCGAATCACCGACAGGCAAGCGGCGTCCGAGGACATCAATCAAGGAGCTGGGTATGCGTACTCTGGCGACAGTCATGATCCTGCTGCTATCGCCCCCGCTTGGTGCCATTGAAGTGACACAGCCTGGGCATGTTGAGTCGGCTGCTGGCAGTGGCTGGCTCTTCGGTCCTGAGGAGGACGAGAAGCTGACAGGCTGGGTCACGGTGAATGACAACGTGATGGGCGGCGTCTCGGACGGACGTTTCGAACTCGATGGGGCTGGACGGCTGGTGTTTCATGGATCGCTTTCCCTGGCAAACAACGGGGGCTTCGCCTCGATTCGGTCGCAGGGCACGACCTTGAACCTGTCGGAGTACGGCGCCCTGCGATTGATGGTTCGCGGTGACGGACGGCAGTATTCGCTCTCGGTGCGGACGAACTTTCCCATCATGGCCGGCGCCTACTACGCCGACTTCGAAGCACCTGACGGCGAGTGGGTGGAAATTGTGTTGCCGTGGGAAGCGTTCGAGGCGCGTTCCTTTGGCCGACGGCTGTGGCTGGCTCCGCCTGTCAACCAGGAACAGATTCGTTCGATGGGCTTCATTATCGCCGATAAGCAGGAAGGGCCGTTCCGGTTGGAGGTTGATACGATCGAGGCCGTCAGTGAGGAGCCCGGAGCCCCGGCTCCAGGCGGCGCCGACGGGCAGCCTGGTGCCACGGCGACCCGCCTGATCAGCGCTGCAATCTCGCGTGGTGTACCTCTCTTTAACGACGGTCAACCAGAAGCCTGTGCGGCGGTCTACGAATTGACCGCTCTCTTCTTGAGTGAGTTGCCGAAGCAGGATCTGCCGGCCGCCGCACGGGACGCGGTACAGGAGAGCCTGCGGCAGGCGGCGCTAGAAGAGGATCCAGTGAGGAGGGCCTGGACCTTGCGTTACGGGCTGGACGCCGCGTGGCAGGCGCTGACTCGTGTCGAGGTTACGCAGACGCCTGCTCCAGATTAATGTCGTTGCCGACCGGACGCGGCGGCATATGGACCTGCCGCCGCCCGAAAGGCTCACCGCCTGGTCTCGCCGAGCCGATGGGCGGATCCAGACCTCGGAGCTTGGGAAGCCGGCTTGGACCGGCGACTTGCACGGACATCATAGCCTGAAGCCCATCTGATCCCGGCGGGCGACTGCCCGGGACAGAGACCATCCCCGCGTGGGCGCCCGGTTCGAGGGGTGGCGACGACCACCGGTGACTCGGGAAGCATACGTCACACCGGGCACAAGTGCGCTCGTTCAGCGCGCTATCGTAAGGCTGGCGTCCGGCCTCCATCGCTCGCGAGGCAGGTGTGGCCCGCAGGCTTGCGCTACGAACGGCCTTTTCCATTTCGATCAGTTCCAACTCTTCCCCAAAAAACCTCGGGACTCGTCACGCCGTTCTCGCATGTTGATACGAACGCGTTGGGCAAGGTGCTGGATCGCGTCCGACTCATTCACGCGCTGCGATATCTGTCGGGGCGCGGAAGCGAGACACCGCCCGAGGCTGAACAGTAACAGTAGCCCGCGTCACCAGTGAGCCTAACGATCGCGCGAACAATGAGTCAATGTTGCTTCTGATAACGGCGCTGGCGTTGTAGTGGAGTCGCTGATGGCCACACGGGCCAGGACGACTCAGCCGGCCGATGGAGAGGCAAATCCCAGACAGAGGGAGAGCTGCGTATTGTCGCAAGTGTTCGGTTTGCGCGAGTCTGTGTGACTTGTGCGCTACTGCAGCTGCCTGACTCCCAGCGGCAACTGAGGTCACGCCACGCAAACCTGTCGTGCGTGTCGCGGGCGGCAGCAATGCCGGCATGGCACACCACCTGCATACTAGACGGGCAGACGCCTGCCTGGCCGGAGGTGGCATGAATGTCCAACTCGTTTTCACACAAGCAGTTACCGTCTTGCACCTGCGTCAGAAGCACGGTGCGACGGCGTGAGCAGGCTCGCGGTTTGGGACTATACACCCGGACCACGCTCGACCGACCGGTGCAGGTGCCCGGGGCCGATCTCGGGCGACGGTGCTCGGTCGCCGCACGGGACCAGGCCTGGATCGTACCGGAGGGCATCGCCCACGGGCCGACAACAGGTCACGAACCAGCCCTGAGTTGGACGGTACGCGCCTGGATTCGCGGTATCCAACAGAACGAA
>JANQGB010001055.1 GCA_028277545.1 Phycisphaerae bacterium
AAGGAGGTGCGCAATCGGCACCGAGACAGAGTAGCTGCGGCAGTTCACCGCGGCAGTCCGCCACTACTGGCCTGATCATCGCGAGCTTGCTCTGGCAGGCGCGCTGTCGACGAACCGGTGCGCCATCGCAAGACATCGTCCCCGTCGACCAGGAGAAGGAAGTTATGGCTCGAGCCGGGCGCGGGGCGACCCCGACTGACATGTCCGATAACGTGTATCTGGACGGCTGACAGGCGCGCGTCATTAAAGTCAGTCGCATGCATAGGTTGTGCCGCTTAGCCTGCCGGTGCTGCCGCGTCTCTGAACCCGTCTCATTGCGAGGCGCCCGGCAAGCGAGCGAGCAAAATCCGCCAGAAAAGTGGCGAACGGCGCTAATGCCATACTTTAATCGCGGGACGAAGCCACAGGGGGACCAGTCCGTGCCGTGGCACGCGGCGGCATCAACACTTGCTCCCCTGATCGTCTCCACCGCGGTAAGCAGGCCACCGCTCGGGGTCGATGCTCGGCCAAAGCCGTGGATGAGCCGATCATGCTTAAGTCTTTATGGAACGGAACTTATGCTCATCTTCCACAGCGCGGCCGACATCCGGCGGAGGAGCCGTCATCAAGTGGCAACGCACCGGGGCTGCGCCGACCGGAGCCGGAGCGCGGGCATTGAGCCCAGCGCCTCGACGTGCAGGCCGACACGGCGATATAGAGCCCGCGTCCTCCGTCCAGTACCAGTTCATGCGGCGAGAAAAAACTTTAACGGGGGTTGAATCCTGGCCCACAATGCTGCTACAGAATAGAATACTTGTCGCCGTCGCCGCCGTTGGGGTAGCAGCCTTCCCGACTGACGGAACGTAGCATCACGCGAGTGAGTTGCGGGTGCTATAACACTGCGGTTGCTAGCGGTTGACGGCGAGTGGGCGGGGCCGTTGGCTTCTACTTGAGCGGCCTCGTGGGCGGCATATCGGGACAAGTCGCCAACGAGAAGTAAGACGGGCCGGAAGTGGCGCAGAGCGATCGCTAGCGGTCTCTGTACGGTGACCCGCATGCCGCTTGGGTAGGTGTTCGAGGGGGCGATCCACCTGCTGGTGTGGTCACGGCTGGTGATTGCGCGGAACGCGGCAGTCGTCTTCGTCGTGCGTCCGCTAAGGCGAAGGAGGGGACTGGGCGCACCTGCGTCGTGCGTGCCCAGCAAGGCGCAAAACGGCCTATGAAGAGTGCTGGAGCGTGCGCCGGCAAGCAGGGTCCGGAGCGAGGGGGCATGTCGTGTTGCATTTAAACCGCATTTTAAGCTGTCACTGCGGGCTAACGGAATGGGCTCGCCAGGGCCGCATTAGCGAGACAGTTTACATTGACAGTTCATTTAAATCTTGCGGTTATTTTGGTACACTGGGTAGCCGGGGTGGGACTCGGGCACCGGCGGCCGCTCAGGCGAGTTTGCCGGAAGGACCAAGCAGCGCCAAGAGACTGGCAGGTATGTGGTGTGGCGATTCGTCGCGTCCGGACGCGGCGGCTCCGCTTGCAAATCGCTCCCGACGCGAGGCGGTGTGCCTGCCGGCGGCTGAGCTGTACCAGTCAAGCGGGGGTTTAAGGCACATCAACATGGCGACCGGCCATGTGATGAATATAGGGAGGGAAAAGCACTGAGATGAAGACAAACGGGGCCAAGAGACGCCAGGGCAAGGCAGTACTGGCCGACGCGCAGTGGCTTATGATCGCGGAGTGTCTCTCCCTGTCAGATCGCGAAGTACAGGTCGTTCAATGCGTGTTTGACGATAAGACCGAGGCGGCCGCTGCGCTCGAACTGAGTATTTCCTCCCACACCGTACACAGCCATTTGACGCGGGTATACCGCAAGCTGGGCGTGCGTACGAGGTGCGAGTTGGTCGTGCGGGTGTTTGCCGAGTACCTGTTCCTGGCGTCTTCGGAGGGCAACGGCAAGGTGATGCGCGGCTCGACGAATGGGGCAACCGCCGGCAGCAGCCAGGCATCGCAGTCAAGAAATGAGTCCGCGTCTACGACGTGGTGATGAACGCTGGGTCGCTTGGCGCTGCCCGGAGTTGAGTTTGGAGAGGCCTGACAAAAGTGGTCGGCTCGAGTGGCTATTCCACAGGAGGCAAGAGCATGGGCGCAAGCCTCCGCAAAGACGTCAGGAATGGCCGTCCTTGCCAGCGGTGCGCCCGCATGGATAGGCGCAGCCGGACCAGCCTCGCGTCCGGATAACGCGACCGCGTGGCAGGTCGCCTGGTAAAGATTTGGCTAGGGCCTATTGAGCTGACACCTAAACAAGTGACTTGTATCGGCTGGCACTGTTCGAGTATTAATGCATGTTATTCGCAGGGTGATGCAGTCGTTCGGAAGGCAGGCATATCACGATCTGGTTTTTCAGATACAAGGTGCCGGCCGCGACTCCGCGGCTCATGCTGACATGCAATACGTAAGCAGGGTGTATTGCATCGTACGGCGTAACGGAGGGCGGTTCAGGGAAGAGCCATCTCTACAGGTAAGGATCTGACTCAAGGAAGGGCGAGCGCGTCTTAGGGCGGCGCTGCCGCAGTACTGACAGCAGCGGCAAATAGGCGCGCTGGCACTGTGTCTTAGCGATTGGCCGGCATCCGGCTGCGGATGCGCGGCGTAGCGGCGCGTCAGCGCGAGGCGAGCGTGCCGGAGGAAGGTCTCGGCCGGGTAAAACTCAGCCGGGGGAGGAGCGATGACTGGCTTGGCCACTCACAGTATGTGCGCCGCATCCATGGGGGCGCCATCGGTCGACTACGCTGCAGAGTCGCCCATTGACACGCTGCGCGGTCAATGGTGGGTCGTGCATACTAAGGCGCGCAACGAGAAGGCCCTGGCCGCCAACCTGGACAGCTTGAATATTTCTTACTTTCTGCCCTTGGCTCGCGTGAGGCGACGATACGGTCGCCGCGTGACCCAGGTCAGGATGCCGCTCTTCCCTGGCTACCTCTTTCTTTGCGGCGGCGCGCACGAACGTTATGCCACTTTGATGACGCATCGAGCGGCCAACGTAATCGACGTGGCGGATCAGGAGCGGTTGAAGGCAGACCTGCGGCAGATTTACAGGGCGGTCAACAGCGAAGTGCCAGTGGATCTCTACCCCGGTATACGCCGGGGGCGGCGGTGTCGCATCGTCGGGTGCAGTCTTGCCGGCCTCGAAGGGGTGGTGCTGCGCCGCCGAGGTGTCTGCCGAGTGTATTTGGCGGTCGAGAGTCTCGGTCAGTCGGCCGAGGTGGAGATCGACCCCGGGCTACTCGAAGTCATCGAGTAGCAAATGCGACGTAATCTATTGTCTAGCAATCTGTTACGCTCCTAAATGGTGTGTAGCCGACGGGGACGGAGTTTTGGCATTTCAAGCTGGCGCGGGCGTTGAAGTTCTTTGCCAGAGGCAGGCATTACGACGCCCGGCATGTACGGCTCAGATCGCGACTAGGACCTACGGTTAAGAGCGAACTGGTGGCGGGGAAGTAAGGCAGGCGCTGATGCAAACGGCGCTATGGTATCTGCATCGACTGCGTCGAATGCCGCCCGGCGAGATCTGCTGGCGGCTGGCCGCCGGAGTGCGCGGAACGCTGGATTATTGCCTGGCGCCCGTCCGCCGTCATCCGCTGGCGCTGTCGCGGGTGGTGACTAAGAACGGTCAGGAGAAGGCGCAGTCCGAGGGCTTTTCCGGCGGTCGGTTACCTACTGTCGGGAACGGGACTGACGATGGCGACCTGGTCGGACAGTGGCGCCGCTCACTGATTTCCAGGGCGAACGAGGCGTACGAGAACAAGCTGACCTTCTTTGACCTGCGAGGCTACGACCTTGGCGCCCCAATAGACTGGAACTTCGAGCACGTGGCGGGGAAGAGAACGCCGATGGGGTTCGCGCCGCGCATCGATTATCGAGACTACCAGGCCACCGGCGACGCGAAAGTAGTCTGGGAGCCCAATCGCCATCAGCAACTGGTGGTTCTCGGCCGCGCCTACCGCTTGACCGGCGATCGCAGGTATGCCGAGAAGGTCGTCGAACAGCTTGAGAGTTGGATCGATCAGTGCCCCTTCGGCCAGGGCATGAACTGGCGGAGCCCTTTGGAATTGGCGGTCCGCCTCATCAACTGGGTCTGGGCACTTGAGCTGATCTCCCCCGCGGGCCTGATAACGGCGGAGCGTTCTCGCCGGCTTCTTCCCGTTGTGTACCGCCATCTTTGGGACGTTTCCCGGAAGTACTCGCGATTCTCGTCGGCGAATAACCACCTGATCGGCGAGGCCGCTGGCGTGTTCATTGGCAGCACCTACTTCCGCGACCTCAAGAAGGCGTCATCCTGGGCAGACGAGAGCCAGAGAATCCTATCGGACGAAATCCTCAGGCAGACCAGCAGCGACGGCGGAACCAGTGAACATGCCCTCGGCTACCACCTCTTCGTGCTGGAGTTCTTCCTGCTGGCGGGCCTGACGGCCCGCAATCTCGGTCGAGACTTCGCGCCGTCGTATTGGCACCGGCTCGAGAAGATGTTCGAGTTTGTGGCAGCGTTCGCCGAGGGAGGGCCCTTGCCACTCTTCGGGGATGCCGACGACGGCTACGTCCTGGACCTCGGTGGGCGAGAGGACCCGGCACGAGCACTGTTGGCGGTCGGGGCGGCCGTCTTTGAGCGACGCGATTTCGATGAACTGTCGAGGGGATGCAGCGAACCGCGCTTCTGGCTGCTGGGCAGTGAGGCCTGCGAGACCGCTGAAGGCCGTGTCGATGAGGCCGCTGATGATCAACAGCCTGCAACGGACCGATCGGCCATAGGTTCGCGAGCCCTCCCGGAATCCGGTTATTATCTGCTGCAGTCCGGACATCTCGATAGTCCCGACCGCATCAGCGTCGGTTTCGACTGTGCAGACCTGGGCTTCGGCCCGATAGCCGCCCACGGGCACGCAGACGCCCTCAGCTTCACACTGCGCGTGGGAGGCGCGGACGTATTCGTAGACCCGGGGACGTATGACTACTTCACGTACCCCCAATGGCGAGATTATTTCCGCAGCACGCGAGCCCACAACACCATCGTAGTGGATGACCAGGACCAGTCCGAGGTACTAGGCCCCTTCCTATGGGGGCGGCGGGCGATTGCGCGGTGCCTGCGATGGCAACCTTTGCCCGACGGCGGCACCGTGACAGGCGAGCACGACGGCTATTCGCATCTGTCCGACCCGGTGGTTCACCGGCGGACGATATCGCTGGACGCGCGTCGATCCGAGGTGCTTGTTAGTGACGAACTCCTGGCCGAAGAGACCCATGACGCAGCCTTGTACCTGCACGTGGCCGAGCGCGCCGGCGTGCGGTGTGTGGGGCGGAACCGGTACCGGGTGGAGTGTGGTGATTCCGCTGTGGTAGTGAGCTTCGACGCGAGTCAGAGCGTGACCCTGGTGCGTGGCAGCCGGGATCCGATTCTCGGCTGGGTAAGCCGCGGATACCACTGCAAGAAGCCTGCCACGACATTCATGGCCCGCCGCCGGTGGACCGGTCGTATGAGCACGGAATTACGGATTGCGATAGAGGCGCCTTGGGGTTCAGGCGCATCAGAGGGCGCGGGGCAGCATCAGCCCGCGGAGGCCGGCTGAAGCATGCCGGCACCCGGAGGAGGACAAGGATGGCGAACGATAACGTGAGAGGCTGGAGAGACCATCTGGCCCAGCAGCGGCATTCGGGCGGCAGGCTTCGGCACGCAACGGCGCAGCCGAGCACGCATGGTATCGTTCTGGCGGGGGTGCATGCCTGGGGAGATTGCATGCTGGAGAGCGTCATCGCCCGCACGCTACTCCCCATTGGATCGCAGCCCCTGATCCGCCACATACTGCACTGGATCCGGGACGGCGGAATCCTCGAAGCCAGTATCTGTGGAAACAGTGACACCCCCAGCTTGCAGCGTTGCCTTGGAGGGGGGCGCACCGTCGGCGTTTCCCTGGCGTATAGCGAGGACGTCATGCCTCGCGGGCCGGCGGGGTGCGCTCGCGACGCCGCCCTGGCTACCGGCGCCGAGACCTTCGTGGTGGTCGACGGGACCATTCTGCCCAGAATCGATCTGACAGCGCTTCTGGACGCCCATGCGCGCAGCGGGGCTGGCGTGACGCTGGCCGTCACCCGTTCCGCGCCGACGGGCAAGCTGTCCGGCGAGGTGCAGGAACCAGTCGGCATCTGCGTCTTCTCCCGCGCCGTGCTGGAGGCTGTGCCGGCCTCTGGTTACCAGGACATCAAGGAGGCTCTGATCCCCTACCTGCACCGCCGCGGTGAGCGTATCGCTACTCACGAGGTGCCTGCCAATTCCAGTCCACGTGTCACTGACGCGGCGTCGTACCTGTCCCTCAACATGTGGGCTCTGCGGCGAATGGCTCAGGCCGGGGCGATGCCGGAAAGGCACCGGCGCATCGGTCAGGCCTGGGTGGCCTCTTCGGCAACGGTGCATCCGACGGCTGATTTCGTGGGCCCCGCGCTGGTAGGGCCGAGGTGTGTAATCAAGGCTGGCGCGATGATCGTCGGCCCCACAACGCTCGGCCAGGAGACCACCGTCGAGGCGGGGGCGGCAGTCTGCCGCTCGGCGGTCTGGGATCGCTGCCGTATCGGCAGGAACGCCATCCTCGATC
>JANQGB010001113.1 GCA_028277545.1 Phycisphaerae bacterium
CTTCGTGCCCAAGGGTGCGAACCTGCCCTCCGGCGCCCTCAAAGGCCTGGGGGGCTCGCGCGTGGCGGTCAAGATCGTGGGCACGGAGATCGCCCACAAGAGCGACCAGGGGGGCATAGCCTTCGTCGAGTGCACGGAAGCGGCGGTCGGGCCGGCCATTGACAAGATGATGGCCACCGACTTCGGCGCGAACGCCGGCGTGCGCGGCGTTGTACTCTGCGAGTACTTTGAGCATGGCGGGACGGGGTTTGGCAACGAGCTGTTCGTGGGCTTTCGGCGTACGCGAGAGTTCGGCCCGGTACTGGCCGCGGGTCTGGGCGGCGTGCATACCGAGTACTTCGCCGCTCATCTGCGACAGGGCCTGGCAGTATCCATGGGGCTGGCCTTCGAGACGACTGGCCGGGACTTCTTTGACCTGTTCCGCAAGACGGTGGCTTACGACCTGGTGGCGGGCCAGGCCCGCGGCTATGGACGCGTTGTTCCTGACGAGGGTCTGATCGAGTGCTTCGATGCCTTCGCGGCCATCGCCCGGCGCTATTCGAATCCCGACGATGCGGCCATTCCTTCGATCGTCGAGCTGGAAGTCAACCCCTTCGCCTTTGACGGGGGCTTCATGGTGCCCCTGGACGGCCTGTGCCACATTGGCGGGGCGGCTCCCAAGCCGGTCGCCCGCCCGGTGGGCAAGGTCGATCGCCTGCTGCACCCGCGGTCCATCGCCGTGGTGGGGGCGTCTGCCAAGGGTATGAACCCGGGGCGGGTGATTCTGCGCAACCTGGGGGAGTGTGGCTTTGACCGGGAGAAGGTCACCGCTATCAAGGACGGGATCGACGAACTGGACGGTTTCCGGTGTGTTCCTACTGTCCAGGACCTGCCGGAGCCGGCCGACCTGATGGTGCTGGCTATCGGCGCATCGCAGGTGCCCGAGATGGTGGACCAGATCGTCTCGCACCGGTCCGCACAATCGGTGATCCTGATCCCCGGCGGGATGGGTGAAACCGAGGGCGGCAAGGAGACCGAGCAGCGCGTCCGCAGCCAGATCGCCGCCGCCCATGGCACGCCAGACGGTGGGCCGGTGTTCGTGGGCGGCAACTGCCTGGGCATCCAGTCCCGCCCGGGAAGCTACGACACCTTCTTCATTCCGTCGAGCAAGCTGCCCAAGCGCTGGGGCCCGGCGGGGCGGCGGACGGCACTGGTCTCGCAGAGCGGGGCCTACGTGATTACCCGCATGAGCAACCTGGAGACGCTGGACCCCAAGTACGCCATCAGCATGGGCAACCAGACCGACCTGACCGTGTCCGACATGGTTCGGGCGCTGGCCGAGACGGGTCAGGTCGACGTTCTGGGCGTGTATGTCGAGGGCTTTCAGGACTGGGACGGGCTGGCCTTTGCCGAGGCGGTCAAGGAGTTCACGGCGTCGGGCCGGGACGTGGTGTTCTACAAGGCGGGCCGGACCGCCGCCGGCCGTAGTGCCACTGCGGGGCACACGGCTTCGATCGCGGGGGACTACAACGTGGCCGTGGCCGCGGCGGCCAACGCCGGGGCGCTGGTCTGCGAGACGTTCAAGGAATTCGAGCACATGCTGCTGGTCGCCGGCCACGTCAATGGCCGGAAGATCAGCGGCACGCGCCTGGGAGCGGTCAGCAACGCGGGATACGAATCGGTGGGCATGGCCGACAGCCTGGTGGGGCCGGCGCACGAGGCCTCGCTGCCGGAACTGGACGCCGCCTGTGCCGGCAAAATCACTGAAGTGCTGGCCGAGAACCGTATAGTCGACCTGATCAACGTGCGCAACCCGCTGGACCTGACGCCGATGGCCTCGGACGAGGTTCACGAGGCCTGCATTCGGGCCATGCTGGACTCTCCCCGGACCGACGCCGTGGTGGCGGCGTTCGTGCCGCTCACGCCGGCCATGAAGACCACGCCAGACGAAGTGGATCACGCCTCGTCGATGGTTAACCGGCTGCCGAGAATCCACGCCGATACCGACAAACCCCTGGTGGTGGTTATCGACTCGGGCCCGCTTTACGACCCGCTGGCCCATGGCGTACGCGAGGCGGGGCTGTGTGTCTTTCGCTCCGCGGACAGCGCGGTGCGCACGCTGGGGCGGTATCTTTATCACAAGACTCGCTAGTGCGGTTGACTCAGTGCTAGGGTGCGTCCCGAACGCATCCTGCACCGGCAAGATGCCGGTGCCACAAGAAGAGTGGTGCGTCCGGGGCGCACCGTACCGCCTGTATCGCAAGACGGGCGGGTGTGGTTGACTCAGCGATAGGGTGCGTCTTGAACGCATCCAGCACCGGCAAGATGCCGGTGCCACAAGAAGAGTGGTGCGTCCGGGACGCACCGTGCCGCCTGTATCGCAAGACGGGCGGGTGTGGTTGAGGCACCTAACAACGAGACGGGCGAGTGCTGCTGACGTGGGTGCGGAGACAGGGCGACCGGTGACCGATGCTTCGACTTCCGGGCGGCGCGTCCGGGAGGCGGCCTACGTGCGAAGACGGTACGTCCGGGCCGCACCCGCCATGTTGATCGTGGCCGGGGCGGTGCTCATGGTCGGCTATGCGGCCATACGTCCGGCCGGCTTCGGGACTGCTGCCAAGGCTCACCCGTTTGTGATGGGCTTCGTCAAGCTGTGCCTGCTGGGCACGTTCGGCGAACTGCTCAAGTACCGGCTGACTCGTGGCGGGTGGGGGCTAGACAAGGTTCTGCAGCGGGCGTGCGTGTGGGGGCTCTTCGGCCTGTGGTTCACGCTGGCCTTTCCGGGCTTCTCGGCCCTGGTGGATGGGCTGGTGGCGGGTGGCCTGTGGCCTGCCCGGGTGCCACTGCTGCCCGGTGACCTGTGGATGGCATTCTCCAAGAGCCTGTGGATCAACCTGCTGGGCATGTTTGCCTGGGGCATGATGGTGAGCCACGAATATTTCAACTACCTGATCCGCAGCGGTTGGCGAACGTGGAGCCTGGTGGGCTTTGGGCGGCAGGTTGACCCCGGTTTCGTTCTCTCGTTCGTGCCCAAGACGCTGCTCTTCTGGATCCCGGCCCATTCATTCACCTTTGCGATGCCACCGGAGTGGCGGGTGTTTATCGCTGCCATGCTAGCTGTCATGCTGGGTTTTTTGCTTAGCGTTGGGGGGAGGCGGTAGGCAGAAGGCGGGAGACAGGAGATAGAAGGCAGAATACAGAATACAGAATACAGAAGACAGAAGACAAGAGATAGCCGGTAGGGTTCGTCCGGGTGCATCCTGCTCGTCTGCACCGGCAGGATGCCGGTGCCACATTTGCTGCACCGGCGAGATGCCGGTGACACATTTGCTGTACCGGCGAGATGCCGGTGACACAGTTGCTGCACTGGTAGGATGCCGGTGTCACATCGAGGCGAGCTACTGCTGGAATCGTTGCTGGAAGGTGGCGTAGTCGGCCAGGTCCACGCTGCCTTGTTCGTCGAGGTCGAAGTAGTCCAGGCAGGTCTGGGTTGGTGGCACGAAGGCGGCACTTTCCAGCGGACCGCTCAGGCAGGCCTCGAACTCGGCGTAGTCGGCCAGATCCACGTCGCCGTCGCAGTCGTAGTCGGCCGGGCAGGGCGGCACCTGAATATCGAGGAACACCGGCAGGTGGCCGCCGTTGAGGGCGGTGTCGATCAGAGCCTGGGCGATGACCGGGCCGACCATCTGGTTTCCTGCCACGGTGAGCGAGGTGTTGAAGCTGGTGCCGTCGTTGCCCCAACTGCGGTAGGAGTGGAGGGGATCATTCCAGGTCGTGGTGCTGTAGGCGATGGCCGCATGGCCGATGTAGTCCAGGCCAGCACCGTCCACCAGGTCGGCCGAGACCAGTATCTGATCGTGGCGGTCGTCCATGCCGCCGGCGCCTATCGGATCCTGCGTGTGGACTATCCGGAAAGCCGAACTGTTGTTCCAACTTCCCGGCGTGTTGATCGGATCGAAGAATCGACCGGAGTCGTCCGACTGTGAGCCGACCATCTCCTGGTAGGCTGACTGAGCGGAGGACTGAATGTTGAAGTCGCCGCCGAGCAGGAACGACCATCCGGCCGGCAGCGTTTCGGCGTCGGCACGGATTCGCTCGGCCTCGAGCAGCCTGCGGGCCTTGTCGTCGCTGCCGCTGCCCGCTTTCATGTGCGTGCTGTAGATGGCCAGACGGGTCTCTTCGGAGGTGCCCACCGCCAGCCGGACGTCGTAGCGCATGATGTTGCGTGGGTGATTCGGTGCCGGCCCGCCGACCGCCACGACGGTCACGCCGTTGGTGGAGAGGTCGGTGGCCAACTCGGCCTTGCTGGTGCGGAAGAAGAAGGCGCTGTCGGTGTCTGGCCCGTTGACGAAGTCGGCCGCTGCCCAGTCGCCCGGGCTGCCAGGTGCCGCGTTGAGGAGGTTCAGGAAGTTGGTCACGCCGGCAGTGCTGAGGAATTCCTGTCCGATAAACATGTCGGGCGACATGGAGCGGCCGTTGTACTGGCCGTAGATCGCGGTCTGAAAGGCGGATACCCGCCCGCTGGTGTAGTTGGATACGTTCCAGGTCACGACCCGCACCTGGTCCGCCAACCCTGGGGCGCACAGGAACAGGAGCAGTCCGGCATGTAAGGCTATCGATCGAGCCTTCAGTCTGGTCATAGCGTTGGTCTCTAGGTTGTTTCGGCGTGGGCCCGGCACGGTCAGGGCTCCCCCCAGACCCGAGCGTAACGCATTTGCTGTTGTGGATGCAACCCCGTGTGGCGTGCGGGAGAATAGTGCGTTCGGGACGCACCGTTCTCAGACGGCGCTACAGCGAAAAGTGGTGCGTCCGGGACGGACCCTACCGGTCGATCTTGATCTTGTTGCGACAGCCTGGGCAGCGAATGTGTGAGGCGGAGAACTTGGGGCTGAGCTGTACCGACCGGCCGCAACTGCACTTGAATGATTCCCAGCCGGCGCCCCGGCGGCGGTAACTGGCGGGCGGGGGAGTCTTGCCCGCTCCTGCTTTCGTTTGCCCGGCGGTCTCTACCAGCGGGACAGGGTGGACGGTGCCGCAACGTGGGCACCCGATCGACTCGCGCTTCAGCGTAGGCGGGACCTTGATACGCACCCCGCACGCACAGGGGATCAAGAGAAACTCGGTCAGCCGGTCGATCAGATCGACCGCTTCGCGAGCCCGGTCGACGGCGGCCTGCCGCTTGTCGGTCTCACGGGTGGGCTGGCGGATGGGGACGGCCTCCTCACCTTTCACCTCGGCCGGGCTCAGGCAATGTTGGTCCTTGCCCTGGACCTTCTGGAAGGCGGCCTCGTAGGCCCGGAAATCTGCCCCGCCGGCCATGCCGCGGAGGATGGCGATGCGAGCCTGTGTCGGAGGATGGGTCGAGGTCAGTCCGGCGCTCACCGCACTCTGCAGAGGGTTGACGATGTAGAGCGGAGCCAGCGAGCGGCTGACCTTAGATTTCCTCGACGACCTGGCGGATATTTTCTCCAGGGCGGATGCCAGGCCTTCGGGGTAGCGCGTGTACCGGGCGGCACAGGCGTCGGCCAGGTACTCACGACGGCGCGAGCAGGCGAAGTACAGCAGTTGTGCCGCCAGGGGTGCCAGTATGGCAAACAGGATCGCGACCACGACCATCACCAGTTGAGCCTGCCCGCCGCCGCGGGAGGACGATCGCCGCCGGCCGCCACCGAACCAGAGCGAGCGCAGGAACACATCGGACACCAGCACGATGGCACCGACCATTACCGCCGCGAGGGTCATGAAGCGGACATCGAGGTTCTGAATGTGGGCGATCTCGTGGGCGACCACGCCCTGCAACTCGTCGCGATTGAGCCGCTTGAGCAGGCCGGAAGTCACCGCCACCGCGGCTTTCTCCGGTTTTCGGCCCACGGCGAAGGCGTTGGGGGCGTCGTTGTCGATGACGTACAGCCGCGGCATCTTGCCCAGGCCGCTGGCGATGGTCATCTCCTCGGCCACGTTCCAGAACTGCGGTGCGTCCTCCTTCTGGATCCTGGCGGCCCCGGCGCTGCTCAGCAGCAGCGAGTCTCCGCCGTAGAGGGCGGTCAGCGTCATGATCAGCCAGACGAAGACGGCGGCGCCCGCCCCGATGAAGCCGCCTGCCTCGGCCTGGTAGGTGAAGCCGGCTGTAAAGCCCAGGCCTACCAGCAGCAGGCCCATCAGGCCGATCAGTATCCACGATCGGCGTTTGTTGCTCTCGATCGCCGCCCACATGGTGACCCGCGCCCGTCAGTTGGTGGAAGTGATTCCGCGTCTGTTCAAAACTGGACCTTGGGTGCCTCGCGGGCAGCCTGGTCCTCGATCTCGAAGAAGGGCTCCTCCTTGAAGCTGAACATCTGGGCCACGATGTTGGTGGGGACCGATTGAATCCGCGTGTTGTACCCCATGGTGGTGTCGTTGTAGAACTGGCGCGAGAACCCGATCTTGTTTTCGGTGGAGGTCAGTTCTTCCTGCAGCGACAGGAAGTTCTGGTTGGCCTTCAGATCGGGGTACTGCTCCACGACGACCATCAACCTGCCCAGAGCCTGGCTGAGTTCGCCCTCCGCCTTGGACTGTTGTTCGACGCCGCTGGCCCCGACGGCCTGGTTGCGGGCCTGGATGACGCCTTCCAGCGTGTCCTTCTCGTGACCGGCGTAGCCCTTTACCGTTTCCACCAGATTGGGGATCAGGTCGTGTCGCCGCTTGAGTTGGACGTCAATCTGCGACCAGGCGTTGCGTACCTGGTTGCGGACCTTGACCAGGCCGTTGTAGGCGCCGATCAGCCAGACTATAAGCAGCAGGCCGACACCTAGAACACAACACAGCAGGATGACGAGCGGTCCCATGCTAATCTCCTTCGGGCTCGGGTGCGCCTCGTACGTCGTGGCGGTATATGCCGGCGAAGAAGTGGGCCACCGCGCCTTCCTCACCTTCCGCAAACGATGCTATTACCTTCTCCATCTCGCCCGCGTCGAACCACAGGCCGTCAGCGTAGCGGCAGCGGTCGATTTCGACCGGCGGCTCCTGGCCCATCTGGATGCCCTGCATCCTGTGCCGGCATCGCGGGCACTTCAGGTCCGTTCGGCGGGCGCGTCCTGCGGCGTCGTCGACGGCGGCCGACAGCGGTCCGGGCTCGACGCCGGCACGCTCCGCAATCGTCTCCAACTCGCCAGCGTCCAGCCAGGTTCCGGCACAACCGACGCAGCGGTCAATCTCCACGCCTTCAAACTCGAAGGCCACCAGTGGTTCCCGGCAGCGTGGACACATAGTTGTGCTCTGCTTGTCTTGTGGCACTGATGTATGGTCGGTGCCGGGCCGCGTCGAGAGCCGCGCCGCTCCCTCACGAGAAAGTGTACCCGACCGCGGGGCGGCCGCCCATTATAGAATCGGCGCCAGCGTATAGCCGGCCGGGTGGCCGATACCCAGCGCCGATCTCGCTCATCGCGCGTCGTGAATCAGAACCTGGGGCGGGATCTCCTGCCTGGGAGTACCGGGCCCCTCGTAGCTGACCGTAAGTTTCCGGGCGCCACTGGCCTGGAAGTAGGCAACCGTGATTGGGTGCTGGCCCGCTTTGAGCATGATCTGACCGCTCTTCTCGCCTGCCCCGTGCAGGCCGTCATAGTCCACCACGACATCCGATCCGATCAACAGCCGGCTGCCGTCATCCGAGGACAGGTAGAAGGTATAAACTCCCGCCGCAGGGACTTCCACATAGCCCTCGAACAACACGGCGAAATGGGCCGGACGCTTCCGCACGCCGAGATCGAACGAGGCAACCGTGCCCGTAGCTGCCGCGGTGAGCGCCGAGAACTTCGGCAGGCGCCGCCAGTTGCCCTCGTAATACGAGTAGCGCAGGCCTGGCGTGGATGCCGGAACGTTCTCCGCCTCCCGCGGCTGCTGCTTGACGAAGTGCATCTCGGTGGCGTCGCTGGTGTTACCGTTGGGTAGAAAGGTCCGCGCTTTGACCATGGTCGTGCCGGTCAAGCGCAGCGGACCGGCATACTTGGGGGACTGCGGAGTAGGGTCGCTGCCGTCCTGAGTGATCCGGATAACGCCGCCTCCAACCGGCGCGTCGAACGCCACCTCCGTCACGTCCCCGAACACGCGAAGGGGAGTTGTGCACCGTGGAGGCTGCACGTAGTACCGCACGCCCAGCGCGTCCAGGCGCCGGTAGTGCGTGGCCATGCGCTCGGCGAAGCCGTCCCAGTTACGCAGCCTGGCCGGCGACCAGG
>JANQGB010001273.1 GCA_028277545.1 Phycisphaerae bacterium
CCGGGATGTGGTGCTGCGTGGTCAGTCTTTCATCAGATCTCGATACGCCATCTGATCTGCGTACATACGGTGGAAGACGGCGTGCTTTGCGTCGTGGTAGCGGGATACCGGGCCGCCGGCTGGCGAGATCGTTGCGCCGGCGGCGTTCATGGCGCCCATCGCCTCCAACACCGAGCCAAAGGCGCCGGCTGCCACCGCCCCAAGAACCGCCGAGCCCAGCAGGACGGCCTCCGGCTCGCGTGGCAGAACGAAGTGGCACCCGGTTATGTCCGCGTGCTCGCGCAGGAAGACCGGGTTCTTCGTGCCCCCGCCGCAGGCGAAGACCGTCTCGATCCGGTAGCCCTGCTGGTTGAGAGTGTCGATGATGTGCCGCGTTCCGTGGGCCACAGCCTGGATCGTCGCCAGGTACCGAACCGCCAGGTCGTCCAGGCCATCGCCCAGCGTCAGGCCGGAGACCATGCCGCGCAGGGTGGCGTCCGCCCGCGGCGAACGGTTACCGTGAAAGTAAGGCAGCACGTGCAGCTCGCGGGTCACCTGGCCGGGAAAGTCACGATTTTGAGCAAGCCTGGCCAGGCGCTCGTTGAGCAGCTCGTAGATAGTCTTGCCGGCCTCTCGTCCTTCGCGTGCCAGATCAGCCGCCCGGGCATGCGAGTGGATGACGTGATCGATCAGCGCACCCGTGGCGGACTGCCCTCCCTCGGTCAACCACATGCCCGGTATCATGGCCGAGTAGTAGGGCCCCCACACGCCCGGGACAAACTTCGCTTCGCGCGACACTGCCATGTGACAGCTCGAGGTCCCGCCGATCAGTGCCAGGCGGGCCTCCATCTGCTCAGGAGTTACGGCGGACTGCTCCGTTCGGCCGGCGCCCGGCTCCGGGCTGGCTGCCAGTACTGCTCCGAGGGTGCCCAGGCCGCCGGCGTGGGCATCGATGATGGAGACACCAACCGGCGTGCCGGGCCGCAGGCCGAGTTCACCTGCCGCCCGCTCGTTAAGCCCGGCGCCCACCGCCTCTCCCATGGGGCGCACCCGCGTGCCTATGCGGCAGAAGCCTTCGTCCACCAGGTCGCCCAGGCCCACTCGCCGAAAGAAGTCCTGGTCCCAGCCGGCCGCCGAATCCGAAGACTCACGCGCTTTGTGACCGAGGTAGGTCCACTTGCAGACTGTCGAACACAACGACCGTGTTTCTACGCCGGTAGCCCGGTACACCAGAAAGTCGGGCAGATCATAGAAACGCGCCGCTCGGTGCCAGGTTGGTGACAGGTGCTCCTTGAGCCACAGCAGCTTGGGCGACTGCATCTCGGGCGAGATGACGCCACCGACGTACTTCAGTACCTCGTGTCCGGTGGCGTTGATGCGCTGCGTCTGGTCCATTGCCCGATGGTCCATCCAGACTATGACGTTCTGCACATCGTCGCCGGTGGGACTGACGGTGACCGGACGATCGTCCCCGTCCAGTGCAACCAGTGAACAGGTGGCGTCGAAACCGAGGCCGCAGACTCTCTCCGGATCGATGGCCGCGTCGACCAGGGCCTGCCGCACCACGGCACTAACCGCCCGCCATATGTCATCCGACGACTGTTCGACGAAGTCGGTCTCTGGACGCCAAATCTGTATATCGCGCGTGGCAGCGGCGAGCATGCTCCCCCGCAGGTCGAACACACCGGCCCGAGCGCTGCCGGTACCGACGTCAATGCCAACAGTGACTTGGTTGTCTGCTTGCATGGTCTAACGGGCTCCTCGTCAGACCAGCATCATAATTCCTGGTTGGCGGCAGCGATACCCGTCCGGGAAGCACCTAGGCAGGAGCGCGGACGGAGCTGGAATCGGGTCTGTGTCCAGGCTGGATCGGTTTGCCTACGAGGACGTACCTCACCGCGTCACGCAGCCAGCGGCGTTCGCCGGCAGTGAGCGACACGCCGAACCTGCAACGGGTCCGATCCGTGCGCACCACGACGTCGTCGCCGTCGATCAGCAATTCCTCGATTTCGCCGGCGGGAACACGTCGCGTCCAGCAACCAACGGGGAAGCGCCACTCACGCCGCAACAGACGCGGCGAAACAACGATTCGCTCGCGCACGGTCAACAGCACCAGGACCCCGAGCGCCACGTAGACAACGGGCAACACGGGCAGTGACACCAGCCCGGCCTGGGCGAAGTGTAGCCAGAGGTTGCTGTGCGTTTCGCCCAGGAAGGAGCGAAAGAGCAGCAGCCCCGGGACGGCCATGGCGGACCATATGATCAGCAACACTACCGTACCTATCAGATCGCCCTTCCGCTGGCGAAGGCTGATCCTGGGCAGGTCCATGATGGTCTCGTCACCGGAGTGCCGCAGTTCGATGCGGTTGCTGCGGGGTGGTCGCGGCCACTCGACCGCTTCCCCCAGCCGGATTGCCCGCTCGCGAAGCGACTCGTCGAGCGTGCCTGCCTCACGAACCACGGTTTCACCGAGTGTAGAATCGCAGAGGGCCAGCCCGACGAACCCGGCGATCTGTTCGGCCTTGCGACGAGCCTGGTCGTACTTCGAGAAGCCGGCAAGTTCGACCTCGTCGCCGTCGCCCTGCAAACGGATCGGATGACTGGCCGTCCCGCCCGATCCCCCGTGGTGCGGCGCTGCGGCGACTTCGCGGCAGATTCCGACGGAGTTAAAATCGCCTAGCGGCCGCGTTTCCCGCTCCCAGGGCCACCAGCGACCGTAGGTGATGCGAACCTGCTCCGAGGCGCCGTCTATGGTGATCCGCTGCCCGCCGAAGGTGAGCAGGAAGCCGAGTGCCGCAGTGAGCAGCGGAAGCGTGGCCAATACAACCAGGACCGCCCGTACGGGCAGGCCAACGCTCTCCGCCGGCAACAGAACGGCGCCTGCCACACAACCGCCCCCCAGCGCCAGCCCAAGCAGCATGAAGCCCACGCCGACCAGCATCACGCCGGTTCCGGTCGTGAAGTCCATCCGCGACGGCTGACCACCAGCCAACGTCGATGTAGTGTCAGCCCGGTCTGACATGGTTCACGTCGTGCGCATAGCGGTGCCCGGCCCATTCCGGCTCCTGCATTATGTGCAGCGTGAGGCGAGGTGTGAATTATAGAAAGCAGCAGTTATTGGAACGCACCCGAGTTGCACTCAAGTACGCCTAGTCGCCAGGCAACGCACACATGCCTCACCGGCTGCCGGCGACGACCCGCACCTTGAAGCCCAGCGCCTGACTCAAGGCCACCATCTCGCCGAATATGTCTCCGTAGGCGATCGCCACGTGATTGCTGAGGTAGTGGGCCATGATGGTGTCCTGACGGACGCCCAGGTCGGCTGCCATGAAGGGCCATTGGCGGGTGGTGCCCCCCCACCAGGCCTCGCGTTTCGCAGCAGGCATGTCGACGACCTCCCCCCGGCCCACGTCCATCCAGAGTTCGCCGCCCTTCAGATATGCCCTGGACCAGGTGGCCCGCCCGGGCAGACTCACCCCGGTGAAGGTCCCACCGGGAACCGGGAAGTAGCCGGCCGGTTGGCGGTAAGAGTGGACGCCCGCGAGCGTCTCGGGATTGTGATTGAACGCGTAGGCACCGCAGGAGCCGCTGTTGAGCAGCACCCAGACGAAGCGACCGTCGTGCTCGCCACCCCAGCGGACGTCGTGGAACATCACCGCCTGGTGCAATCCCTTGGCCTTGAGAAGTCGTTTCATCAGTTCCATGGGCACCAGGTTGCCCTGGTCGGCCTCGGTCGAGCAGACCAAGGTGTCACCATTCGACTCAGGCCGGCAGGCCGAGTTGAGCAGGCCTTCGGCAAAGTCCGACGGAGGGCGCAGTGGCAGCAGGCCAAGCTGATACTGCCAGCCCAAACAGTCGATCTTGAACTCACTGGCCAGGTCCAGAACAGCCAGGTAGTCGCGGAGTTGTTCCTTGGTGGCGCTCTCGTCGAAGTCGGCTGCACCGTCCTCACCGTAGTGGAAGGTGACGCCCTTGTCCTTTACGAAGTCGAAGGCGTCATCGATGCGCCGCTGGTCCACCTGCCGTCCGCGATCGATGATCCAGGCCTGGTCGACCTTGTGTTCTGCGAAGCCAACCTTGTTGAGCAGGCGCGGGCCGAAGTATCCGTTGATCATGCCCATGGACGTGTCACCGAGCATGAGGGCCAGGATGCGCCGGCGGCGGATGTCGTCCGCCACCGATCGCGCCGTCTCCGCCGCTGCCGCAGAGACGGGGGCGTGATAGGCGAGCTCATCCTCGGCGTACTCAATCCGACCGGTCGAGCACCACTCCTCCAGCCGGGCCATGAAGGTCTCGTCTGCAGACCAGTCGTCGGCGCTGGTCCAGGCTCTCGAGAAGCGCCGCCCGACTGACTCCAGGCACGCCCCGGTGTTGAGCAGTCCCACCAGCCCGGGCCAGGTTCCCGAGAAATTGCTGGCCAGTAGCAGCGGGTTGTCTTTGCCCACCACGCCATCCGTGGTGTGCGGGCCGTAGAACCAGTGGACGCACACGCCTATCAGCGGATCGTCGACCGAGCCCAGCTTCTCAATGGCCTCGTGTGGCCTGGTGATCCAGCCCTCCACGCGGTAGTTGCTGCGCCCCAGTTTCTTCAACGCCCGTTCGAGCTGCGTCGTCGCCTCGGAGACGTGTGGTATGGCAAGTTCGTTCGGCTTGGCCCGGTAGTCGCCAGGCCAGAATATCGCTACTTTCGTACCCATGGGCCCTGCTCCCGTCTCACGAATCCCCACTCACGCCACCAGAGGTTAGCGGATTCCAGCAGCCTTAAGCGTAGCCGGGCCGAAGTGTCTCCGCAATGCGCGCCGCGGGATAGCACCCTGAAGGACCGTCAACGGCATATCGCCCGTCCGGGCGCTTGCTGTCCGACAGGCGGAGCGGTAATATGACTTGCTGATCAAGTGGTCCTTTGGAAGGAAATCTCCCGTGCTCTCCCAAACCTGCGAGTATGCCTTGCGGGCCATGGCCTATATCGCTGAACATGGTGAGGAAGGCCCGGTGCTGGCCAGGGACATCGCCGCGAAAACCAGCGTCCCGTTGAAGTACCTGCAGAAGCTGCTGCGCGACCTGGTGCGGGCCGGCATCCTGACCAGCACGCGGGGCATACGCGGCGGCTTCCGCCTGGTCCATCAGCCCGGCAAAGTCAGCCTGGCCGAGGTGCTGGCGCCTTTCGATGACACGCTGCGTCAGACAACCTGCCCGTTCGGCAATCCAGACTGCGGGATAGCCAACCCCTGCCCGGTGCATAACCGCTGGGTGCATGTTGTTGAAGCCTACCGCGGCTTCCTGGACACCACCACGTTGCAGGATCTGCTGGGAGAGGCAGAGAAGGACAAGAAGCCCGCCAGGCGCAAGAAGCGAACCAGGAAACGCGGGTGATTGCCGCCGCCGGCCGCTCAGGGCTTCCACCGGCAGTCACTGTCCGCCGTCGTCGCCTCTACGCAGTGAGTGACACCACGTGTCGTAATCATCTCCCGGCTTGGCGCAGGTGAACATAGAGCAGGAGGTTGCCGGCCACCGCCCGGGCGTCGCGCGGTTCGTAACCGTTGCACCGAGGGCAGAAGTGCCCGTCGCACCCGCAGTGGATGTCGATCGGCGAATAGATAACCGCCCAGCGGCCAGAATCGTTGTTCTTTGCAGGGAAGCGCACGCCCTGCAGGGCAACCTGCACCACGCGTGACGCCTGCCCGGTCGCGTCGCCGGAGTCATTCGGCTGCGTAGTGGGCGCCGCCAGAGTGGAAGATGAGCCCCCCGCCTGGCGTTTCAGCCGCACCCGCCGCAGGTCGCTGCCCAGCCAGTCGGTCGCCTCCGTCGGGCCCGTTGACGCACCCGGGGCCAGGTGCCCGGTCACCAGCGGATCATCGGAGCCGATGTCCACCAACGCACGCACACCAAATGCATCCTCAAGCCACGATACGATCGCATCACCGGGGCTGGCCCGACCTGCCGTGGTTGCAGTGCCGCAGCAGGGGCTGACCACCAGCGTGCCGCCGGCGGCAAGGTATTTCTTGAGAGCCTCCAGTCGCAGGCCCTCGGGGAGCACCAGATCGTGCCCGGCCAGCCAGAGAATGTCGTATCCGCTCAGATCGCCGCCGGACAGGTCCACGCCGGGCGACTCGCGAACGTCTAGCCCGAAGTTGCGAGTCATCTCATCGGCAAGCCGGCTCAGGGCGTAGGGATCGCTCTGAACGCCGCGGCCGGGGTTGAGACGGCCGATGCTCAAGGTGCGGTCGCTGATCGCTCGCCCGCGGCGGGCCTCGGCCAGATCCTGGGCGTGGGCGCCCCGCCCCAGACCGGTAATGCGCCCGGCGCCGGGACCCCAGGCAACAGACCTGGGCATGGTACGGTTGGTGGCATAGGCCAGGAGATTGGCACCCAAGCGGAACATCTCTTCGTACTTGGCGTGGAGGTTCTGTTGCCAGGCTCCGCAGACTCCGCGTGTCACGATAAACAGCCGCGTGCGGCAGCCGTCGGAATAGCCCACCACGTCATCGGTCGGCTCCAGCGGATAGCGCACCCGCCATAGAGCGTGATCGCGCGGAAGCACTTCGCGTTTGAACCCGGGGAACACCTCCTCGAAGAGCCCCCCGATACCGCTGGCGAAGCGTTCCTGCGAACAGCAGGCCACGGCCACCACCGTCCCGCCGGAAAGGACGTAGTCGCGCAGTACCTCGCGTTCCAGCTCGGACAACTCCGGGGGGACGTGACCGGTTATGTAGAGGATGGGGGCGTCCTTCACGTCGGCCTCCGGCGAATCCAGCGTCACGATCTGCCAGGTCAGCGGTGTTTCCAGCTTGCGGGACAGCCAGCGGGTAAGGTTGGCGGCATCGCGCGGGTTGTTGTTCCAGTCGTCGGTGCTTCCATAGCGCAGCTTGTTGAGGGCGATAGGGGTTCGGCCCTTGACCAGGGCCAGCAGCGCGAAGCAGGTCTGATGAGTGCGGCCCCAGCCGCCGTCGGGCTGCTGCGTGCGCACCAGTTGCTCCGCCAGGTCGCGATACCAGTTGTTCGGCCCGAAAGTCTTGTAGCCGGAGGCCACGCCGGCCCGTTCAACGCTATACAGGTAGTAGGTCAGCCAGGCACTGGGATTGACCTTGCTGCTGCGAGGAAAGTCCGGGTTCGAATCGGCGACGAAGCGGCTGTCCATCCAGTCCCAGGCCCGATCGATGGCCCGCCGCAGATCGCTGGCCGCCGAGCGCCAGGCACCGCACTGCTTAATTCTCCGGCCGTCGAATACCCCGCCGCTCCGGGCGTAGAGTTGGTCACCCAGAATGTACATCGTGGCCAGGCCGGCGGCGGTCATGCTTCCGTACGACTCGGGACGCAGACGGTTGACGTTATCGACCGGGGCGTAACCCCAGCCGCCATCGCTGTTCTGGCAGTCCAGCCAGGCGTCTTCCGCCCGGTTCCAGACCA
>JANQGB010001364.1 GCA_028277545.1 Phycisphaerae bacterium
TTGGCGTCCAACTCGTTAGCGGCACCGGCCCGCTGACGGGCAATCGCCAAGTCCAACACCTCCTTGGCCAACGCGACGTTCTCCAGTTGTATTTCGTGAAGCCGAGCCGCTCCGGCTGCCTCGAAGTACGCAGCCTTGGCCTCCGCCGCTAGATCGGTCGCCTGACGGGCTACGGACAGGATCGCCCGGTCCAGTGATCGCTCCGCCGACCTCGTCCTCGCGGGAATCTGCCAGAGGTCGGCGATGTTCTGTGCCATGCCCACGTCCAGCATGGCAAGTCCGCCACCGGAGGGAAACGCCAGGGCCACTCCCAGCGATGGGTTCGACAGCAGACCCGCCTGCACGACATCCGCTCGGGCCATGCCGATGTCCATGAATGACGCCTGCAAGCCGGGGTTGTTCAGCAGGCAGAGCTCAACGGCCTCGCTTACGGTCAGCCCGTCTGCCAGCATGGTCTCAGCCCGCTGTCGAACGGTCTCCTCGTCGCCCGGCTGATACACCGAGGCCTGGCCCGTGCTCGTGTGGATGCTTTGAGCCGCCCGCTCGTAGTCCGGCTGTGGATCAACCGCGGCACAGCCGGTCAGCACAACGGTCAACGACGGTAGAGTCATTCGTACTGCATGTAGCAAGTCTCGGTACATTGCACCTGGTTCCTGGGCCACCGCTGTTCCACATGGCGCCACAGAGGGCGCCGCACTGCGATCAGAATGGATGCACGGCCTGCTCAGTCAACCGCGCATGCGCAACCACGAGCACGGAAATCAGGAGTCAAAGCAGAAGCGGAGGATTGGTGCTGCAGAAGGTAGGCACGGGCGTTGTTGTGCTGCGGGCAGTCCGCGTCGGGCAGAGGGCGGCTACAGCGTCACGGCCGGACAGAACGGACTGGCAGAGTTGCGGGGCTGCGGGAGCCGCAGCCTTCCCGAGTCGCGGTCCGGCATCCCACCGGGCGTCCTGATGGCAGGGATCCTCGCCCGACTCATCCTCATGCGATGATGATGCCGAATCGTGGCACATATGCCCGGTCGCACCGGAGGTGCAGAGTCCGGGCAGGACCACCAAGGCCCAACACGCCAACAGGATGCCAGTCACTCGTTCCCGCATACCGGTTAAGACCTTACGCGGCCGTGGCAGCCAAATCAACCTGTGAGCGGCGGACGGTCTGTCCGCACCGGCGGCTCCTCCGCCCAACCTAACGGTCGACTTCTGGAGGCGCGGACTTTGGACTCGCTCCGTCGGCGCTACTGTTGCACCAGGGGCTACGTGACGACGCCAGCCGCCTGTTGCCATAAAGCCTTGCCAGTAAAGTTCTTAGGTCTCGAGCCTGGTTGGCGGGTCACGGGTCTCCCGGCCACCCCGAAAAATCGACTGCCTTACTTAGTCGCCGTGTTCGCGGACCGGTTCTAACCGAGGGCGAAGGTTTCGATGGGCTCGCGGGACGCGAGGAGTTACCCAATCGTTACACCTCCGCTCGTCTTGCCACCGGTCCGTAACGCCGTGAAGATGGGTCTCCAGAGAAGATATGACACGAGGTGCGTGCCGGTCGAGCCCCGGTGTTGCGGGGCGATTGCGCACCGCACGCTTTGTAGCGAGGCCCACCATGGCACGAGACAGCACGCTGTTGTTTGTTGGCACCAACAGGCACGTCGCGGCGATCGACCCGCGAACCGGCGAGGAGATGTGGAGGACGAAGCTCCCGAAGGGCGCGGCCAGCCATCCAGTTACGCTGCTGATCAAAGGGCAGCAGATCTACGCTGGCCACCATGGCCACGTCTTCTGCCTCAATAGGCGCGATGGCACGATTCTCTGGCACAACGACCTGCCTCGCATGAGCTATTACCCGGTGCTCCTGGCCATGGAAGGGGCGACCGGGGCATCAGCCCCCGCCGGGGTCGCGGCGGCCAGCAAGCGTAAGCGGCCCACCACCGCGACGGCCGCCACGTCAGGCTGAGGCCCGAAGGTCAGTCTCTGAAGTTTGCTGAGACCGTGCGGTAGTCGGGCTCGTACATTGCACGGGCCTGCCCGGATCGAGTAAGCTCTAGGTGTATCGCCTGCCCGAGGCGAAGCCGGACCGCGACGGGCCGACACTATCCGGCTGCGGCCAGTCTGTGACGTCACTGCTCTGAGAGCTGGCGCTGTGCTGGTTAACCCCAGCCTCGGTGCATTCCGCATTGGAGGGACTACCCCATGGCCAACACCGTTAAGACCAACGCAGAGCCCCGAACCGTTGACGCCGTGAGCGCCTTGGTCGGCAACACGCCGCTGCTCGAGATTCACTATCGCTTCGACGGCGTTCCTCAGCGGATCTACGCCAAGTACGAGCTCATGAGCATGACCGGCAGCGTCAAGGATCGCATGGCCGCCCACATCCTGCGCAAGGCTCGCGAGTCCGGCGAGTTGCACGCCGGAGACGTGATCGTCGAAGCCTCCAGCGGCAACACCGGTATCTCCTTCTCGGCCATCGGTCGTGCTCTGGGACACCTCGTGCGAATCTACATGCCCGACTGGATGAGCCAGGAGCGGGTCCAACTGATGAAGAACTTCGGGGCTGAAGTCGTCCCCGTCTCCCGGCACGAGGGTGGCTTTGTGGGCGCCATCGAGATGGCCGAAGCCTATGCAAGGGAGCACGGCCACGTCTACCTGCCCAGCCAGTTCAAGAACCCCGTCAACATCGAGGCCCACGAGACGACCACAGGACCCGAGATTGAACGCCAGTTGGCTACTGTCGGCCGTGAAGCGGACGCCTTCGTGGCCGGCGTGGGCACCGGCGGAACCGTGATGGGCGTCGGGCGCTGTCTGCAGCGCAACGGCCGTGCCGTCCGGGTCCATCCGCTTGAACCCGCCAACTCTCCCACCATCCGAACCGGCTGCAAGATGGGCAAGCATCGCATACAGGGCATCTCCGACGAGTTCATTCCCTCAATCGTGGATCTCGACGTGCTCGACCCCGTCATGGACGCCTGGGACGGTGATGCCATCTTGATGGCCCAGACGCTGTGCAGCACGCTGGGCCTGGCGGTGGGTATCTCCAGCGGGGCCAACGTCATCGGCGCCATCGAGTTGGCCAACGAACTCGGCCCCGAAGCGACTGTGGTGACGGTACTGCCCGATTCGAACAAGAAGTATCTGTCAACCGATCTCTGTCACTGCGAACCGCCCCGCGAGGACTACCTTACGCCGCGAATACACTTTGACCGGTTCGAGGCCATCCGCTAACAGACGCACGCCGCCTCACCAGTCCCGTTTTCCGCCAGGCGTCCCTCTCCCGTTCGACTTCTGGTCCGGCCAGCGTGTCTGCCACAGCGACGCCAGCCGGGGCGC
>JANQGB010001391.1 GCA_028277545.1 Phycisphaerae bacterium
AGCTCTGGGATCTGCACCCCAACTTCATCGAGGACTGGATCGACAGCGAAGCCATAACCAAGTACGTCCCCCTCGAATCGTGGCGCGAATACGGCGACCGCGGCCTGCTTCGCGTGCCCCAGCAGATCATCCTGACCTTCTACAACGCGTTCCTGATCATCGTGCTGGTCATACCTATCTCCTACGTGGTGCGGAAGATGCGCACCCTGAGCGCCATGCTGATGGGCATGGGCATGGCGACCGCCGGCGTGCTGATCGCCGGGTTGACCAGCGGCGGCTGGATTCTGCTGGCGGGTATTACCTGCTTCTCGTTCGGCGAGATGCTCACCGGGCCCAAGAAGAATCAATACCTGGGCCTGATCGCCCCGCCCGGCAAGAAGGGGCTCTACCTGGGCTACGTCAACATCCCGGTGGGCATCGGCATAGCAGTCGGGTCGCTCATCGCGGGCGTGGTCTACGACAACTACGGCGAGAAGGCGGGGTTGGCCCTCAAGGAACTGGCCTCCAAACCGGCGCTGATGGCTCGGGCGGCGCGATCGGTGGACTGGAGCGACTCCCTGGAGAAGATCCCGGCACTGCTGGATATCGAACGCGACCAGGCGTTCGCCCTCGCCCAGGCCGACCTGGGCGTCGACCAGGCAACCGCGGCCACTATGCTCCGTGACAGCTTCCGCAACGACCAAGGCCAGATTCAGAACCTCGCCCTGCAATACGTCGCCCGGCACGCGGACTTCCGCGATGAGCTGGTCTCGGGCCTGATGGAGCGGGCGGAGGAACTGTCCAAGAAGCCGGACACCGCCCTGGAGGCGTTCGCCAAACGGGCCGGAAGTCCGCTGGACAGCGACGCCGCACGGGCCGAGCTGGATCGGACAGGGGTCGGAGGCATCGTGCATCTGCTGCCGGACCTGATAGGCAAGAAGCGAGTGGTGGCCTTCGACATCGTTCGTGATCAGTTGCTGAATAAAGACCTGCCTCGCGACCAGCGGAAGGACGACGCCGAGATCGTCGCCCTGCTCTGGGAGGAGTTCGGCAACGATCCGCAGGTGCTCAACAACCTGGCCCTGGAATACCTCGCCCAGGCGACGCCCCGCATGCAGGAAGCGGTCGAGAACCTAAAGTACAAACACTCGCCGGAGGATCTGGCCGAGCGGGTCGAGGAGATCGAGAAGCGTATCGGCGTCGGCAGAACCAAGTCCTTCGTGGCCCTGAGCGCGGCACGCGGCGCCGAGGACGCCGCCGTCGACGAGGCGCTGAGCAGGCTGGACATGCCTGCCGCCACGGCGCAGGAGAGGGTATCAGTGTATCTGCTGTCCCAGCCACACCTGCGGTTCCTGGCCGTAGCCCGAAAGGACTGGACCAGGGACGAGACGCTGCTTCAGGCCCTGATCGGCCCCGACGAAAACGCCCGGGAAATCGTTCTGGCAGGAATCGATCATCAGACCTGGTCGGAGGCCGCCTGGAGCGGGTTCACCAGTATCTTCGCCGGGTCAGATGACGAGGGTCAGGCCGCTGCGGACGGCATTAACTACCACAAGCTGGCCGACAAGCAGGACCTGATCCAGAAAGCGCTGGATGTCAAGGATTGGAGCAAAACGCCCCATCTGGCGGCGCAGGTGATGGGGCTGAACCCCTTCGAGGCACGGGCCCTGGCGGCGGCCGAGGTGAACAAGTCCCCGCTCACCACCACCCAACTGCTCTGGGATGACTACGATCCACAATACAAGGTCTGGATACCGTTCGCCGCGATCGGTGTCCTGGCAGCAGTCGCGCTGGCGATCTTCGGCCAGATGGCCAAGCGCTGGGCGGATATGAACGCCTGACCCGCTCGACTCGTCAGCGGCTGTGGACGCCAATCGGCGTTCCAAGCCCCCTAAGGCGTGCTACCCAAGGGAAGAGGCGGCCACTTTCAAAGAAAGTGAGGCCGCCTCGCATAGTAGAGCGCGCCGTTCCCTGCAACCATTCAGGCCAGGGACGACTACTTCTCCCCTCGCTCCTCGCGCGATCCGATCCACTCCTCGAGTGGAGCAGACCGCACCTCCTCCTCCGGAAACAACCCGACCGTTGTTAGGAGTCAGGCGCACCGCCATGTCCCCGACCGCAGGCAAATCACGGCCGAAGGCACAGTAAGCTCCTTTTCCCCGTCCTTCCTCCAATGTGTTCAGATGGCAATCCTTGTGCCTGTCACACAAAATCGCCCATATACAATAGTCCGAACGCCCTAATCTGTCGCCAAGATAGAGCTTACGTCCAGCCCCAGCCTCACAGCCCTACGAGCCACCGGCCCCACGCTGAACTTACATGTTGACGAGAGTCAACAATCCCGGTAGCATGCGCTGCCAAGTAAGGCTGCAATCCTCTGTGTTCGGGAAGGTTAGGCAGCGTGTAGGCAAAAAACCCCATTCCGATGTTGTTCCCATAACGCATCGTTGCGGTGGTAGTTTTGTCAAATACGGTCACTTGCCATTAAACTTCGCTCAGCTTACTGCCGTTGGGCATACTGAGTTGCCCGGTAGCTCCGGCGAGCGATATCTGGCGGAAGCATAATATAGGACCTTGCGTGTCCCGTTTTGGACATGAAACACGCGTCTCGCGCTGATGCCGAAACGGGACGCAAGGGTTCTCCACTGGTTCGGTGACTCTGGCCTTGGGCCGTCGAGA
Source organism: Phycisphaerae bacterium (assembly GCA_028277545.1). Taxonomy (GTDB): domain Bacteria; phylum Planctomycetota; class Phycisphaerae; order UBA1845; family UBA1845; genus JANQGB01. The sequence goes on from JANQGB010001391.1 coordinate 2,659, forward strand.
ATCGTATGGTCTCGGTAGCGGGAGCGGCGAGTCGCAGTGACATCGCCTGCCCCGTGCCTAGCGGAGAGTGCCTTCGATGGGTTTGACTTCACTACTGTCCAGCGTCAGAGCCGGAGAGACCGCAGGCCAGGTGCAAATGGCCGTGGCCGCCAAGATGCTGAAAATGGCCAACGCCCAGGGTGAAGCCGCAGTCCAGATGGTCGAGGATGCCGCCGCGCTCATGGGGCAGGCGGCCTCGGTGAATCCCGATCTGGGGGGCAATCTTGACCTGCTGGCCTAGCCGTCCACCCGACCGGCTGGCAAACCTAAGCTATTCTCCCAGCATACCTTCAATCCACCGCTAAGATCGGCGGCATAGAGAGAGGCGTTGGAAGGATTCCGGTCTGTATTCGCCCGGTCGGCTGGCGCGCTTGTCCTGGCGAGCTACCGGTATACAGTAGCATACCGCTATGGAAGTCACCTCGCCCAATCCAGACCGTTGCGACTGGCAAGCTCCGGTGGAGTTTACCTGCTCGGAGGTATGGGGCGGCAACCGTTTTGTGCAGGCTCCGGTCAGACTGCCCGGCATGAGCGGTTGGATCTACTCCCGGCCCTGTGACGGTGCGCGGGGCGGTGACGTTCACTATCTGTCAACCTGTAGTGCGGGCCTGGTGACGCGGGTGGTGCTGGCCGACGTCGTGGGGCACGGCGAAGAGGTCGCCCAGATGAGCGAGTGGATTCACGGACTGGTCCGCAAGTTCGTCAACGACCCGAGCCCACAGCGTATTCTGAACGCGCTGAACCTGCGTGCCAGCGGCGCGGGCTTCGCGGCCCTGACCACCGCTGCCTTCATCAGCTACGAAGCGATGAGAGGGCAGCTTCTGTTCGGATATGCCGGACATCCACGGGCCATGCTCTACCGGAGGGGCGCGAACGCATGGGCGCCGCTGGAGCTTCCGGGGTTGGAGGACCAAGGCGGGGAGGGCAACCCGAACGAGGTGCTAGCTAATTTGCCCCTGGGTGTACAGGAGAACATGGCGTTTGATGTGGGCAGCGTCACGCTCGAAGTCGGCGATCAACTGGTGGTTTTATCCGACGGCGTACCGGAGACGCCGGGTCCCGACCAGTCGCTGTTCTCAGACCTTGGTGTTGCCAGAATCCTGGACGACCAGCGGGGCTCGCGGGCCGAGGACCTGGGAGCTTCGTTGATCGACGCCCTGCACGAGTTCGCGCAGGCAGAGGCCCTGTCCCACGACGACGTCACGCTGATCGTCCTGGATATAGACAAGCGCCCTAGAGGTTCCAAGATCCTGCACATGATCGTTAACCAGATGCGCCGGTTAGTCCGACCGCGCCTGCGCTGACCCACCGGCCGGCGACAGCCCGAACCGGGGTACACCAGGGGCGTCACACGGCGATCGAGTGAGACTATTGGGCGGCCTGTTTCCTGCTGCTGCCCTACCCCGCCGATAGCAAGCCAAGTACGCCGGTCCCAGTACGGGAACCGGACTTTCTCGCTTCTGTTCCGCTGCAG
>JANQGB010001431.1 GCA_028277545.1 Phycisphaerae bacterium
ATCGGATCTGGAGCGGCCATGTATTGTACCCGGCGGACGAGAGGGCCGCCTTCCGCCTCCTGTGACTCTCCACCCGCCTCCGCTGGCGGGCGCCCTGGGAACTCGACCGCTCCACCGCCCCCCCGTGAATACAGTATTGTTCCCGCAAAGCACCACCGGGCAACCGACCGCGACCTCGCGGCACGCAACCTGGGAAATGCCCGTGCCGAAAAGACATGGTAGCCGCGCCACGCACCCCGACAGCGCTATGAGTCATGTTATCAGACATTCAATATAACCTGTGGCTGTGGCTAATCCAAGAGGAAAGTATCTGATTTGGCTTCGTAACGGTGCTATGAGTGTTATTCTAAGAGGCCCCCGGCCCGGCCCCGGCCGGGTCGTCGATCAGCTCGTAGTAGCAATTGCGCTGCCGTGGCTGCCATCCCGCATCCGCAATCAGGTTGTGAATACTCTGTGCGCTGAGACTATAAACAGTCCCCGCGGCAGAGACTACGTTCTCTTCCATCATCACTGAACCCATGTCATTGGCACCAAAGAACAGTGACAATTGGCCAATCTTGGGGCCTTGGGTAACCCAGCTAGATTGGATGTTGGGCACGTTGTCCAGGTAGATCCGTGAGATGGCCAGCGTTCGCAGATACTCCTGCGCACCGGCGAGCTTGAGATGTACTCCATCGGGCAGCCCGTCGTAGTCCGGCGGAAAGGGCTTGACCCGCCCGAGCGGAGTCCGCTCCGGCTGGAAAGTCCAGCAGATGAATGCCGTGAAGCCACCGGTCTCATCCTGCAGGTCCCGGATTCTTCGCAGGTGATCGAGGCGTTCCGGTATGGTCTCGACGTGTCCGAACATCATGGTAATGCTGGTGCGCATGCCAATGCGGTGCGCTTCGCGCATTACCAGCAGGTACTCGTCCGTGCGGGTCTTGCCTTGTCCGATCTTGTCGCGAACGCGATCGGACAGTATCTCCGCCCCACCCCCGGGGATGGTGTCCAGGCCGGCCTCCTGCAGCCGCAGCAGCACCTCGCGGACGCTCATGCCGAAGACCTGACCAAATGCGAAGATCTCCGGCGGGCTGAAGGCGTGAACGTGAATTGACGGGTAGTTGCTCTTGATGAAGCGCAGCAGATCAAGATACCAATCGAAGGGCAGCAAATCACTCGGCACCAGTCCACCCTGCATGAGCACCTGGGTGCCGCCAATAGCGATCAGTTCCTCGATCTTCTGCCCGATCTGATCGAACGAAAGGACGTAGCCCGGCGGCAGATCCTTTCGGCCGCCGCTGGTGCGCGGAGGGTCGGCCTTGAAGTTGCAGAAGATGCACCGGGCGCTGCAGTAGTTCGAGTAGTTGATGTTGCGATCCACCACGTAGGTGCGATAGGGCTCGGGATGCAGAGCCATGGTGACCTCGTGGGCCCGCCGCCCCAGTTCGTGTACCGAGCAATCGGTGTAGAGCTGCAGTGCCTCGCTCAGGTCAATGCGACGCAGTGTCGCGGTCGGTTGTTCCGGCACGATGCTCATCGCGCTACCGCCTCGGCCGAGGGCGGCACGATCCGCCACTTGGCCGACAGCTCCAGGAACAGCTCCAGCCCCTCACGATGTCGTTCGGTCAAGGTGTAAGAAATGTGCTGCGTCAGGTACCGCCTGGCCTGCTCCGCGGGCCAGCCGCGGGCC
>JANQGB010000024.1 GCA_028277545.1 Phycisphaerae bacterium
GGTTCCAAATCGCACGCTCGTTGAATGGCGCCCAGGGCCTCCTCCGCCAGGCCCAGGTTCAACATCGACTGGCACAGCGTGGCGTGTACTCCCGCGTCATCGGGGTTTGCCTGCGCCATACGCCGCAAGGTTTCGAGAGCCTTGTCCTTCTGAGTACGGAAGAACCACAGCCGACTTAGCGATGTATAGCTATCCGGCAGGTCGGGGCTCAAAGAGATTGCCCGCTCATAGCAATCGACGGCGTCATCAGACAGTTCATAGGCCTCGAACAGCGCACCCAGCCGGTTGGCTAGCGATGCGTCCGCCAGCTCACTGTTGAGTACGTGCTTCCACTGGTTGCGTGCTGCTTCCAGCTGCTCGTTGTTCGCCAGAAACTGCCCGTACGCAATATACAGCTCGACGTCTTCGGGATGCTGGATGATGATCCGCCTGTACTCGTCGGCCACGCCCTGCGCATCGCCGGTTCGATCCAGTAGCCGCACTCGTTCTTCGGACAACAAGCGATCCTCTGGAAACAGCTCTGTGGCTTCCGCAAGAACCTGCCTTGCGCCGGCAGCATCGCCGCTGGCCGCCAGCACATCCGCCAGAAGAACCCGCATGGAGGTCTCCTCTGGGGCTCGCTCGACCTGGTCGCGACAGTATCGCACCAACTCCTCCAGGCGGCCGGTCACGCGGTAAAGCCCCACAACCCGCTCATGGAGTTCACGTTGCATCCAGTGGCCACCGGAGAGCAGGCGGATCGCCTCGACATAGACCTCTATGGCCTCCGTATGGCGATTCAACTGCTCGTGCGATCGACCCAGCGCGTACAAGACCTCACATCGTCGCTCGACGCGACCCTCAACAAGCTGCAGCAGATCCTGAAGTTCGGCTGCGGCTGCTTTGTGCAGCTCCCGTTGACTCAACGCGTCGGCAATGCGTTTGCAGTGCAGGTAGTTGTCGGGATACTCGTCGGACAGGCGCTGGAGTGCCCCTGCAGCCTCCTCCTGACTGCCGGCACGAAGGTGCAGGTCAGCAAGGGCTTCGCTAAGCCTCAGGCGCTCGGAAATCGTCCGTCCCTCGCTCAACGCCGCCTCAAGCATTGTCTGAGCGGCCTCCAGCCGTCCGATTCGCTGGTACACCTCGGCCTTCAGCGTCAACAGCTTGGATGCGTCTCGCGCCAGCGATTCCGGCAGCGCTTGCAGCGGCTCAATCAACTCGGCTGCCTGCTCCGAACGTCCGCCGCGCAGGTACAGCCTGGCCAGGACTATCCGGGACGCAGTCTCGCCCGGCAGGGCCTCCACTCTACGCTCGTACTCCTGGATCAGGTTCTTCAAACGGCCCTGGTCAGCATGGTGCTTGACCAATCCGCTGAAGGCTGGATTGTGGAACGGCTTGCGTTGAAGTACCTGTTCAAAGCGAGCCAGAGCTTCCTCGGACGCCAGCGCGGAGCGGTCATCGACCTGTTCCACGGACGCCTCGCGGCCAGCAGGCTGCATTGGCTGAGCGGCCAAATGCGCAGAGCTTGCCGCCGAGAGCGCGAGGAACAGGAACACAACGCCGAGGAATCGGTCGCTTCTGCGCATCCGCCGCCACCTTTCTATCACAACAGGGCTGATCTGGTTGGTTGCTGGAGTATTTCCCCTCGCTTGACGGGCCAGTGCCGCGAGGCCTGAGCAGATTGCCAAACACTGTCCGCGCAAGTCACGTTCGCTCCAGCCGTTACTAAGCTACACGGTCAATATTGGTTTGGCAGTCTGCATCCCGGCTTCTGGTACGGCAGCCGCGGGCGGAGGCGATTCACCGCTCCGCCAAGCCGCGCCCCGGCGCCGGACCGCCGTGCCCGCGTGCTAACTGGGGTCAGCCTCCGGCATCCATGTACAGCGTGACCGGAAGTGGGCCGGCTCGTCGGGCGGCTCCCGGTCGCCGTCGAGCCAATCCGCCTGCCGCCACTCTATCACAAATACTGAAGCGGGGGAAGCTGTCATGACGCCCAGAGACAGTGACACTTAATCACTCGCCTACCACTTTACGCCCACTTCTTATACCCGGATCGGTACGGCCTGGTTGCGACACGGTACAGCTGACCGTAGGTTTCACTGGCGCACGTCGAGCCGCTTATCGCCAACTGAGTACCCAACAACACGGCCCCATCCCGCCCGCCGATGCGGGGATCGTTCGCCAATGCGCCGGGCCCACCTACTGTGATAGGCGTATTCGATGCCCGCAGGCGGACATCAGGGCTGTCCGGGGCTTAGGACGTAGCAGTTCTCTTGGTGCTCATGGTAACCGTTGTACCCCACTCGGCGGTGAGTTTGATGCGGCGGGTACGGCACTAGTGCGGCCACCTCCCTCGCTGCCTACCTATCAGACTCAACCTCCCGGCGACACAGGAGTGCCAAGCAGCAGAGCTGTCTTGAGGTTTCCTCCGGGACTCTCCTCGTAGCGGATAGTGAACAGAATATGACGGGCGTCGTTGTAGGCCTGCGGCCCTATGCCCACGCTGATCGCCTCGAATCCACCTATCGAATCTCCCGTTTGTGCGACCAGCACCTCGACCAGCCCGTTGGTGAGCCAGATCTGATCGAAGCCCGCCCCTTGATTCTCTCGGATGAAGGCAACTTCGTCATGAGCATTGATGGACAAGGGCAGGTTAGCCCAGCGGGCATCCGTGGCCAGCACTTGCTGAGTTGTGCCGTCCGAGAGAATGAGTTCGTGAGGTGGCTGCTGATTTCGGAACACGATGTTGTTGTTGTCATTGCCCGCAATCGAGCCAGCACAAAAATACCCCGACTCCGCGAAGTTGTTGAAGATAGTGTAGTCATCCAGGGTCGGGGCCGGCGGCAAATCGCCCACGTGTCCCACGACGACTTGTGATCCACCAACCGTGGTCACTTGCGCCACAAGCCCACCATTGGAGAGCACGGGGCCTGTGCTGCCCATCGTGGGACCGAAGAGCACGCCCGGGAAAGGTTGGAGGAAGCTGCCGGGATCGTGGACGCCGCCAGTACCATCGCCGATATATGTGGTCGAGAAGATGGGCGACTCAGCGCGGAACGCTACCTGCCCCGTGTTCGCCAGGGAACCGACGTACGGAAAGCCATTGAAGGGGAAGCCCGTTGCGCTGGCAATGAGGACGAACTCGTGTACGTCATCGGCACTCTGAGCAGGCTCAATTCGGAGGATTTCCCAGTAGGTCGAGTCCGCCCGCCGTCCGTGCACTACAATCTGCCCGTGATCGTTGAGCCGGGTGTCGTTGGGGCTGAGGTCGCCCAAATCCGCATTGCGCAGCTTCAGCAGGGGCGCCTCGTCGGCCACAAGGTAGAGGCCGGTTTCGTCTCGGTAGACGATCTGCCCCTGGTTGTTTAGCGCACCGATTCCGTACACGTCTGGATGTACGACAGTGAAGTCGAACGCCAGGTCGGGGGAAAGCAGACTCTGGCACTCGTCGGGGATACCGTCCCCGTTGTCGTCCGGGCTGTTGCCTTGTGCAATGCCGCACTCGTCGGGCACGCCATTCTCGTTGCAGTCTTCACTGGTACCGTCCGTGATGTCACATTCATCCGCTACCCCGTTGCTGTTGCAGTCAGGTTCACATTCGTCGGGCACGCCGTCTCCGTTACAATCCTCCGATGTTCCGTCGGAGATATCCTGGTCGTCCGGAATGCCGTTGTCGTTACAGTCACCCTCACACCTCGCCGGATCATCGACAGCGTAGTAGACGGCCAGCCGGAGCGGCACGCTGGAATCGGTGGATACGACCTCCTCCAGCAGGGAGCCATCGAGGTTCGCTCGCCAGATGGTGTCGGTGCTATGGTCGGTCCAGTAGACCTTCTCACACACCGAGTCCAAGACGAGTTTCCGAGCCCAACCCGGACAGATCAGCACCGTCTCTGAGCCTGTGCCATCCAGATAACTACGTTTGATCACGCCGCTGGTAACCGTCCAGTACATCAGGTTGGCCGTGGGGTCCAGGGCGATGTCGCCAATATAATCTGTGCCGCCTATTAACTGCTCCTGGTTGCTGCCAGTCAGACTTGCCCGCCAGATCGCGTGGTCATCATCCGATACCCAGTACACCTTCTGGCCAGTCGGATCAACGGCCACTGCCGTTGGTTCATCTACGCCTGATACTACTGTCTGTCGATCTGAGCCGTCAGTGGCCGCGGAGAGAATCTGCCCTCCGGTCCCCGAATGATTATCGCACCACCACACCCGATTGTTTATCTCGTCGATGGCCAAGCCCCGGTTGTGGCCCCCGAGATCGCTGAGATCGAGGATTAGCTCCGTCCCGCTCCCGTCCAGGTTGCAACGGTACATCTCCGTAGGTCCGCTGCTGACGTGCCAGTATAACTTGCGCATACCAGCGTGTACGTCCAGTCCTTGCACGGTCTCACTGGTTTCCTGGAGTACCATCTGATCGGTCCCATTGAGGTGAGCGCGTTTAAGTAAGTCCTCTTGCGACCAGAATAGGAACGATTCTTCGCAATCATCGGGCACGCCGTTAGAGTTGCCGTCTAGACTGGCATCGGCGGCGATGTCGCACTCGTCAGGAACGCCGTTACCAGTGCAGTCCTGGCTAGTGCCGTCGAGGATGTCGCACCCGTCAGCAGTACCGTTGCTGTTGCAGTCCGGATCGCACTCGTCGGGAACGCCGTTATCGTCGCAGTCGTCACTGGTGCCATCTTGTATGTCGATGCTATCGACTACCTCGTTGGCGTTGCAGTCGGCCTGGTACTCGTAGGCGCCCATGTCCACGATCGGAGGTAGGCCGCCACCCACGTCCGGGGCGATGGGGTCATCGAAGTAGCGACCCAGTCCATCGAGGCCAGCCGTAATTGCCACCGGGACCACCAGATTGTCTCCCGCATCAATCACAGGCGATCCGGATGCCACGCGCAGATCATCGTCCGCTGTCCCGGAGATGTTGTCCGCGCCGTCCGGGTCGAGGAGCCGCGGGTTACCGCCGGTGTTGCCCGTGCCGCCCCAATCGCCGGTCCACCCCTGGACACAGCAGTAGTTGATGTTCGTGTACCCGCCGAACTGGGCCGACTCCAACGGTCCATTGCTGTCGCTGTTTCCCCAGAGAACGCAATTCGTAATCGCCATACTTGACCCGCTTGAGGTGGAGATTCCTCCTACGTAGCGAGCTGCAACGTTGTTGCTAATCGTACAGTTGATGATGGTCGAGGATCCACCGTACCGTTTGACCGCGCCCGCGTCCTGGGCAGCCCAGTTGCCACGAAAGAGGCAGTTGGCAATAACTATGTCGGTGGGCGCGTAGAGATACATCCCACCACCCCAAGTCGCTGAATTAGCGCGGAAGATACAATTTCGCACTGTGGGTCTCGCCGAGG
>JANQGB010000029.1 GCA_028277545.1 Phycisphaerae bacterium
GACGCGACCCTCTGCGGCCGTTCTGCCAGCGGGCGCCGCGTCCCGATTTAGCAGGCATGCAGCACCTTCCCTAGCACGAACTTTGCCAGAGCCTCTTGAAGAATCGGGCGCGAGCGGGCATGGTGTCCCGGCGTTGATGGGCAACGACCCCGATTATCATCAGCAACAGGAGGCGGCCATAGCGGCATGACGTCTTCCACCGAGCCAGCCTACCGCCTGACGGACTCGGTTCAGGCCTCGACCCTGCAGGAGTTGCAGGACAGCTTCGCCGCCCTGGCGCAGGTCTCAATCAGTATCTGCGATGCCGAGGGGCACCTGCTGACCCAGCCAACCTGTGCCGGGCCGTTGTGCCGCCTGTTGCGCGACAGTGAGACGGGCCAGGCGGCGTGCATCCACAGCATCGAGGCAGTCGCCACCGCATTCGGTAACGGTGGCCAAGTCATCGCTGCTGCGAACGCGCTCGAGCAGACCTGCCACGCCGGCATGATCCACGTGGGCGTCCCCATTGAACTCGCCGGCCAGCGCCTGGGCAGCATTATCGTGGGCGACCGCCCGGCCGGCCAGGTGACGCACGAGGGAATCAGCGAGCTCGCCCGCCAGCACGGCCTGGACAATGAGATGGCCCAGGCCGCCGCCGCCGAGGTGGTTCCTATCACTAACGAACGGCAGCAGGTCACGTTGCAGTGTGCCGAGGCCCTGGCCAAAGCGGTTGCCCAGCTGTATCGCCAGGATCTGCAAATCCGCAGCCGGGTCGAGGAACTCACCGCGGTCTACGAACTTGCCGGTCTGCTGTCCGGCACTGAGGATCTGCAGGCCATACTGGACGCCAGCGCCAAGCGCGTGGCCGAGGTGATGAGGGTCAAGGCCTGTGCCATCCGCCTGCTGGACAAGGCCTCCGGCGAGCTGATTCTGACCTCGCGACACAATCTCTCGGAGGCGTACGTCAACAAGGGGCCGGTCGTACTGGGGAGCAACCCGATCGACGACGCGGCGTTCGCCGGGCAGACCGTGTACATCGCGGACGCCGCCACCGATCCGCGCCTGCAATATCCTGAGCAAGCCCGAAAGGAGGGCATCGTCAGCGGGCTCTGCACCGCCATGTCCTGTCGTGGGGATACGGTGGGAGTCATGCGGGTGTACACGGGTGAATCTCACCGCTTCAGCCTGTTCGAGATTTCATTGCTGCGAGCCGTCGCCTCCCAGGCGGCCGCCGCGGTGGTGAACGCCCGGTTCTACGCCCAATGGCGCGAGTCCGAACGATACGAACAACACCTGCAGTATGCCGGCGAAATCCAGCGACGGATGATCCCGGCCGAACCGCCGCAGCACCGCTACATCACCTTCGCCGGGGAATACGCCCCCAGGTTGGAGGTGGGCGGCGACTTCTACGACTTCCTCGACCTGCCCTGGGGTAACGTAGGGCTGTGCATCGCCGACGTTGTCGGCAAGGGCGTGCCGGCCGCCTTGATGATGGCCTCGGTGCGGGCTGCCCTGCGCGGCCACGCCCACACCATCCTGGAGATCAACGAGATAATTGGCCGTGTCAACCGCCACCTTTGCCGCGACACGTTGACCAAGGAGTTCGCCACGCTGTTCTACGGCGTCTTCAGCCCCGACGCGGCCCAATTCACGTACTGCAACGCCGGGCACAATCCCCCACTGCTGTACCGCGCTGGCCGGTTCACGCGCCTGGAGAGCGGCGGCATGCTAATTGGTGTGACCACTCCCCAGGTCTACGAGCGGGAGACGCTGGCCTTAAAGAAGGGCGACCTCCTGGTCTTCTACACCGACGGCGTGACCGAGGCCCTGAACTTCCAGGACCAGGCCTTCGGCATGCCGCGTCTCGAGGACTCCATCCGCCGCTACGCCGGCGAAGGGGCCCGTACGCTGGCCAAGCAGGTCCTTTGGGACGTACGGCGCTTCGCGGGCTTAGCGCCTCAAACCGACGACGTTACCATCGTGGTGGCCGAGGTAACGAGCCAGCCCTGACTGCGGCACCACCACGGATAATGGGCCAGGCCACGGTGACGCAAAACAGCCCCGCGGCGGGCGATATCGGCGGCTCCGTGGACGGCGACTGGCGCATTGTGTAAAACACCCCTGCCGTCGAGCGGAAGTTGAACGGGATTCGTGACCGCGAAGAATAGGCAAACGTCGAATGGCCAAGACCACTGACAAACCACTGGCACCCGCAACCGTGCTGGTCGTCGAGGACACGCCGCAACACCGCGAACTCATCGAGGTCTATCTGGAGGACCTGCCCGAGGTCCGCACCATCGCGGCCGGCAACGGCATCGAAGCTCTGGAGATGGTCGAGCAGCACAAGCCCGATCTTATCCTCCTGGACATCATGATGCCCAAGATGTCCGGCTTCGAGGTCTGCCGCCATCTCAAGAGCAATCCCGAGACCCGCGACATCCTGGTAATCATGATCACCGCCCTCAACGAGACCGGCGATATAGAGCGGGCCACCGAGTGCGGCACCGACGACTATCTCACCAAGCCGGTCGAACGCGCCGCCCTGGTCAACCTGGTCCGCACCATGCTGCTGACCCGGCAGGCCAGCTAAGCAGTAACCAGACACGACGCAGGACGATAGTCCCGTAACCCTGGCCCGGGCGCCCGGGTGCCCCAATCCTTGCGCAGCAAGGGCTGGGAATCAAGCCCGCCCCCCAAGTGGTGCATCAAGATGCTACTGAGTTGGTGTTACGTCACCGGTAGTGCCCGCGAGATCATCACCCGGGGGTGTCGTATCCTCCAAACCACTACTCCCCAATCGCACGGCACGCCGCCTCCGCAAGTTCCATCCTCGCCGGGCAAACCGCCCCGAAAGCCGCTTCCAGCACGGCCGATCCACCCGAGGCTTCCATCTCGCCCCGGGAGACAAATACGTAGTCGCCGGCATTGCGGTGCAGGTGGCGGGCCACGATCGTGAAGCTGTCCACTATCGCCTTGGGCAGGCGGCCTCCCGGACCACCGTGGCCGGCACGCGCGGAGGTACGCAGGCGCCGCAGCACCCGGTTGGCGTCTGCTGCGGTGTTGGTGAGGATGTCGAGCTGTAGTCCGCCCGCCGTCAGCAGTGCCACCGTTCGGTCTCCGGACGCCCCAGGCATCACCAACAGGCCGCCCACGAGCCGCTCGGCC
>JANQGB010000044.1 GCA_028277545.1 Phycisphaerae bacterium
GGTTGTACACCGATATGCTGGTCAACAAGCTGGTACCCGAGGAGAGTCGCGATGAATACCTGAAAACGCTGAACGATGAGTCCCAACGCCTCTCCGAGCTGGTGGACGGCGTCCTCGAGTATTCACGCCTGGAACACCATTCCACCACCCTCGCACTGGCGGACACGACCGTCGGCAAGCTGCTGGACACCGCCCGGGAACGGTTCGAGCCGCTGTGTCGCAAGAGCGACCTGCGTCTGGTGGTTGACGCCGACGGCGTAGGGCAATTGCCGTGCAGAACCGATCCGGATCTGACCCTGCAGATCATCGGCATCCTGATCGACAATGCCTGCAAGTACGCCCGTGACGCCGAGGATCAGCGAATCATCCTGTCAGCCGCCGACGGCCACACCGGGAAGCTCAGCATTCAGGTGCGCGACTTCGGGCCGGGTGTTCCCAGGCAGGAGCGCCGACGCATCTTCCGCCCCTTCAGAAGGGGACCGGACAGTGGCAACTCCTCCGGCATCGGGCTGGGGCTGGCCCTCGCCGAGCGCTGGGCAAACCTGCTGGGCGGCACCGTGAACCTGGTCGCCGACCGCAAGGATGCCCCTGGCGCCTGCTTCCAGTTGCTGTTGCCGCCCACTCGGGAAGGCTGAAATACGCTCTCCGGCGGCGCGTACTCCACACCGCCGGCCCGCCGTTGCGTGCCTGTGTTTCCGTACCTGTCGGGGGCGTAGCCCACCCACCGCCGCTCGCTTCCGCCAGCGGCGCCGCTACTCCAGGACCACCTCGCCTGTCACGGTGTCCACCAGGACATAACCCGCCGCACTGGAGAACACGTACATGGGATGCGCCACGCCGGGGTTGAGGGCCTTGAACACCGTCCACCAGGCGAAGGGCGGCTCGAAGCCGGCGTCCACCGCCAGGCCCCAGGCCTCGACCACGTCCATCTCCAGGGTGGTCAGGTCAATGAACTCCTCCCCCATCGGCGGGAAGGGCAGGTCGCCGATGCTCCACTGCCCGTCGTAGGTCAGGCTCCAGGCAGGCACCTCGTTTTCGTTGACCGCCACGGCGTGGCAGTCCCACACGTTGGTGTCACCCGGCGTCATGAGATCGGCGCCGTCGCCGTTGCGTCCACCTGCCCAGATGATGATCGCGTTGGGATCCACCTGCTGTATCTCGGCGGTAGCCTCGTGGATGTACTGCAGGCTGACGCTATCCTCGCTCGGCGGGGCCATCAGCGGAGGCTCATCCGATGAACCGTCGTCCGACGTTACCTCCCCGGTATCCACGTCTTCGGTGGTCGTGTCTACGGTCGCGGTGCGGTCGCCATAATTGAACGCGTAGAGCGGGTTCGGGAAGTCGGGGTGCAGCGGGGCATACAACGACCATCCCAGGAAGTCGCTGGCCAGCCCTCCCTCGGCCAGCAATTCCCTGGCCTGGGTCTCACTCATCTCCACTTCGAGCATGTCATGATACACGACGCCGATCAACACCGAAGCGACCTGGTCCTCCCCCCACTCCTGACCATCAAATGACAGGAACAGGGTGTTCTGCGGCGCGTCCGGATTGACCGCCACGAACTCCCAGGCCACCGTCTTGCTGCCGTCATCGTCCTGCTCGGTACCGTTTACACCGCTGGCCTGAATCACAATGGCGCCAGGATCCAAGGCCCGGGCCCGGGCAGCCGCCTGCTGAATCAGACTGCCCTCCGCCTCACCTTCTCCCTCTCCTTCCCCCTCACCTTCACCTTCGCCTTCACCTTCACCTTCACCTTCACCTTCGCCTTCGCCTTCGCCTTCACCCTCGCCCTCGGCTCCGTCCTCTGTCGGCTCGCACACCCCGGTCTGCGGGTTGCACGTCTGCCCGTCGTCACAGATTATGCCCTCGCAAGCGTCTACCGGCTGCCCATCGCCGTCGCCGCCGCCGTCGCCTCCGGATGCCGCCGGCTGGCAGCCCCAGGTCAAGACCAGCCCCACCAGTGACGTCAATATCATGCCGCCCCACAACAGCCGTTTCGCTTCGATGCTCATACCTCGACCTCGCTTTCTGTAACAGACGAAGTGGATTTGCCAGACTCCTCCCCCGGCCGACGAACCCGCGCCCAGGCGCCGGCCGGCAGATCGCTAATATGCCTGGCGGACCGCTGCAACACAGTCTGCCTGCCCCTGTGACAACAGGGCCTTCCGCTAATGTGGCACCGGCATCTTGCCGGTGCAAGCACGGGCCGCAAGCCCGTGCAACCGCCTGAGTTGCGGCGATCCGGCAGCGGCTCTGCCGGCCGCACGCGTAACCCGCTATATGTGCAACTGGTCCCGCAGATATTCCAGGCATCGCGACTTGTCGATGCGGTCCTGGCTGGCATCGTCTCGGTTTCGTACGGTGACCGTCCCATCCTCCTTGGTCTGCCCGTCGATCGTGAAACAGAACGGGGTGCCGGCTTCGTCCATGCGGGCGTAGCGCTTGCCGATGGCCTGCTTGGCGTCGTACTGGCAGGGGTACTGCCGCCTGATTTCCTCGTAGATCGGCTGGGCTATCTCCGGCATGCCGTCCTTGGCCACCAAAGGAAAGACCGCGGCCTTGATGGGCGCCAGGCGTGGGTGGAAGTTCATGAATTCTTTGCTGGCCCGCGACTCGTCGTACGTATAAGCCTCGGTAATGAAGGCCAGCACGCTACGGTCCACCCCGCCGGAAGGCTCGATGACGTAGGGAACGTAACGCTCTTTGCGCTCCGCATCGAAGTAGGACAGGTCCTTGCCGCTGTGCTCGATGTGGGCCTTGAGATCGAAGTCCGTGCGGTTGGCGATGCCCTCCAGTTCGCTCAGTCCGAACGGGAAGTCGTACTCGACGTCGGCACAGGCCTTGGCATAGTGGGCCAGTTCGTCTCCCTCGTGGTTCCGCAGGCGGAGCAGGTCACTGGTCAAACCCAGCCCGGTGTACCAACTGTGGCGCAGGTCACGCCAGAACTCGTACCAGATGGCGGCCTCTTCGGGATGGCAGAAGAACTCGATCTCGTACTGCTCGAACTCCCGCGACCGGAAGGTGTAGTTCCTGGGATTGATCTCGTTACGGAAGCTTTTGCCGATTTGGGCGATGCCCAGCGGCAGCTTCACGCGGCTCGAATCCACCACGTTCTTGAAGTTTGCGAAGATGCCCTGTGCCGTCTCGGGCCGCAGATACGCTATCGAAGTCGCGTCCTGTAGGGCCCCGATGTGGGTCTGGAACATGAGGTTGAATTCGCGCGGCTCGGTCAGATCGCAGTCGGCGTGCTGGCCGACCATCTTGGACGGCTTCTTGGGGCAGGGCGTCTCATCGATCTGGTCGGCCCGGAAGCGTCCCTTGCAGCACTTGCAGTCCACCATCGGATCGCTGAACCCCCCGACATGGCCCGATGCTTCCCAGACCTTGGGGTTCATGATGATCGAGCAGTCCACACCGACCATCTGGAACTCGCGTCCGTCGGGGCCAGGCGGGTGGTTGCGCACCATGTCGTTCCACCAGGCTTCTTTGATGTTGCGCTTCAGTTCCGTACCCAGCGGGCCATAGTCCCAAAAGCCGCCGATGCCGCCGTATATCTCGCTGGACTGAAAGATGAAGCCGCGCCGCTTGCACAGGGCGACGATCTTGTCCATGGTGGTGGCTGGTGCTGCCATCAACTCGTTCCTTTGTCTGTGAGCCCATAATCTGCCGGCCCGGAGCCGGCGGCCAACGTCAGACTCGACCTGCCGCACTGACCGCAAAGGGCGGCTTGTACCACATCATCGGCTGACGACAAAGAGAAGTGTGGCCTCTGGAGGCGCGCGGCGCAACTCGCGGCGGGGCAGTAGGTTGCCCAACCAGCGGCTTGAGAGTGGGCGCCGCGAATCAGCGCACCGTCACACCTCCCACAAACCGCACAGACGTATCTTGCCGTAACTAGCTGTCGAGGATAATGTTACAGTCGTCGCCCGGCATAGGAGCTCACCGCTCCGCCTGGCGCGCCGGTTGCAGATAGCAGGGTGGAGGAGAAAGAAGCCATGAGCAGGTACGACGTCTACTGGTTCTTCCGACGAAAGCTGAAGATTATCGCCCTGACCGCTGTGACCTACGCAGCGCTTTGCTAGGTACGACCGGGGCGGCTGGCACTCCCTGCCGCTCCTTCCGGTGTGTTAACTTGGCTCCCTCGGCCTGGGGACGGGGCAGGAGAAACTGCTGCGTCTTCAGGCCGCCTCTTTTCTTGGCCCCGCAGGTCAGTCGGGCAGTTGCCCACCCTCCGTGATAAGCGACATGGAATCCTGTTGACTTGGCTCCTGCTGATCGACAGAGGCACCGGGTGCGTCTGTGCGTCCGTCGGTCAAGGCCACCAGGTCTGCCACCAGGCCCTTGACGAACCTGGCCTGGGCGGAGAGCTCCTCGGAGGCCGAGGCCGACTGCTCGGCGTGGGCGGCGTTGGCTTGCGTGGCCTTGTCGATCTGCGAAATGGCCGTGGTCACCTGGTCTACCCCCTGGGCCTGCTCGTTCGAGGCCTTACTGATCTGGGCGATAAGCGAGGCAACCTCCGACGCTGAACTCCTGATGTCGTTGAAACTCGTGCTGGTGGCGTTGTTGGCCTCCACGCCGCGCGTGACGCGCTGCACGGTCTGCTCGATTAGGCTGCCGGTCTCACCGGCCGAAGTGGCGGCGCGCTGGGCCAGACTGCGAACCTCGTCGGCAACCACGGCGAAGCCCTTGCCATGCTCGCCGGCGCGGGCTGCTTCGACCGCGGCGTTAAGGGCCAGGAGGTTGGTCTGGAAGGCGATGTCCTCGATGACCTGGATAATCCGGCTGATCTGATCGCTCGCGGCGGAAATCTCGTTCATCGCGGCAGAGGCGTCCGTCATGGCGCTTGTCCCGTCGGCCACGGTACTCTGCGTGCTCTCCATCTGCGAATGGGCCTCTTGGGCGTTACCGGCGTTGGTCCGCGTGACAGCAGCCATCTCTTCCAGGGCGGCGGACGTTTCCTCCAGGGAGGCTGCCTGATCGCTGGCACTCTTGGCCGAGTGTTGGGCCGACGAGGCTACCTGCGTCGCTACTTCCGAGACGCGGTCAGCACCCTCGGTCAGGCCGGCCACCACGCGCTGAATCGCTTGCGTGATCCTGCGGGTCGTCAGGACCGCCAGGAGCAGGCCGACCAGCACCGCACCGCCGGCAATGGCTCCCAGGTAGAACTTGGCGCGGGCGTTATTCGCACGCAAGGTCTGCGCATACTCGTTCTGAGAAGTCTCGATTCTCTCCGCGAAGGCGCTGTTAAGGTTGGCGGCCGCGGCGCGCAGCGTTTCGGTGGTCTGACCAAGTTGGGCGACCAGAGTCTGTTTCTCCCCGGTCGCCGTGACAAGTTCACCGAAGGTCCGAGCGTAGGTTGCCATACGCTCTTTGATCCCGCTCTTGGTGTCGCGGCTCATGCTGCCGCTCAGCAAGTCGTCGTCGAACTGAGGCAGCAGGTCATTAAAGCGGGTCGCAGCCTCCTGTTTAGAAGCCAGCAGAAACTCCAGCTCGCTCTGGCGCAGGAGCAGCAAGTCCACGTTGAGGATCTGATCGTCCTCTTCGAGAACGATGTTCATGACCGCCTCGGCCTCGTCCCGCATCGCCTGGCGCAGGCCGGAGGTCTCATCCGCGCCGCAACGTTCGCAGATTTCAGCTACCCGGGTGAATCCCTGTTGGTAATTGTCCACCTGTTCGTCGAGTTTGTTCAGGCATTTCACGTTGGTTGCATCGGTGGCTCCCTGGCGCACCTCACCGATCACGCTGCGCATCTCGGCTAGAATTGCGTGCAGGCCCTCGGCCGTCAGCGGATCGTAGGACCCCAGGTAGGACCGCTCTTTCTCGCGCAGCGTGGTACACAGGTCGCCAATGTGTTCGATCTGCGCCTTGCTGGCAGCGATCTGTTCGGAAGCAGTACGGAACTCGTCGGCCGCCTGTTCCTGACTCGACAGGGCGAAGAAGCCGCCGACCGCCACCGCCGCACTCGAGGCCAGAAGGAGGGTGGATAGTGTGCCGATACGCTTACCGATGGTCCATCTCATTGTGATTCTGCCCTAATCTGCTGCCTGGTCTGGTCTGCTGCCCTGGTCGCGAGCTGAACGCGCCGCGGTCCAAGTCGGCAACGTTGGGCTCCCGGCAGGCCGCAATCTGCGGCGGAGCGCCGGGTACTGGTTTCTGGCCCGTTTACTTCGGTCCCTGGTAGTTGACGATCAGGTCGGTATGCTCCCAGTAGTTGAACTTGGAGAACAACGACGCCCCTTCCGCCAGGTTCACCGTTTGCTGTTCGCTGATAAGCTGTTGCCCGTCCTCCGTGAGCAGCCAATCCAGGAAGTCCTTGACGTCGCCGGAAGGCTCGCCCTTGGTCATCAGAAACAGCGGGCGGAAAAGGGGGTAGGAGCCGCTGGCTATGTTATCTTTAGTGGGTTCGCCACCGTCGAGGGACAGCAGCTTGACCTGACGCTTGCGGGCACTGGATACACCGGAAAGTGCGATGGCGTTCTCCGTCTCCTCGACCTTCTTCTCGACCGGGCCGCTGGACTTCAGTCGAATCGTACGCTTGTAGAATGACGCCTTCTCGTCACCGAAGATCATCTTGCGGGCCATGTATCCTACGCCGTTGACCTTGCCCCGCCGAGCCACAACGACAATAGGCTCATCACTCCCGCCGACCTCCTTCCAGTTCCGTATCTCGCCCTTGAAGATGCCGCGTAGCTGCGCCGTCGTCAGACTGTCCACCGGATTGTTCGGGTGGACCATCACCACGAGCGCGTCCCAGGCGACGTGGGTCATGCGTACTCCCTGTTCCTCGTCAGTGAGATCAGGCTTGCACGGCCGGCACGAGCCGCCGATGTGGGCCTCGCCCGAAGCCGCCTTGCGGATGCCCAAGCTGGCCCCGCCTCCGCTGAGAGCGATCTTCTTTCCGGTCTGCTTTTCGTAGACGGCTGCCGCTTCGGCCATGAAGGCCTTCTTGGTGATGCCGCAGCCGGTCCAGTTCAGATCGCCATCGCTGGCTCCCGCGGAATTGGGAGCAAGCAGAAAGGCCACAACGGCAAGTGCAACGGTCCCTGAGCATAAGATTGTTTTCACGGTCCGGTCTCCGTAGATCGAATTAGTCCTGAACGCCCGTAGGCCGGCCACGGCGCGCCGGCGGTGCAATGCAGCCGAGATCCACGGCTGCTCCCCTCGCTCCACTGAAGCCATCGGCGAAGTTATGCCATCGACTTCGTACTTCCCAAAGAAACACGCAGGGTCTGCTACTGGCGTGGCTGGCATCCGCGCGCGTTCTGAGCGCAAAACTCACGATCGAAGCGACTTACAGCCAGCTCCGGCCTCTGAAGGCCTGCTCTACGCCGAGCACCGCGGTCCGCTTTACACTTCCGGTTATGACCCCTTCTCTTCACCCGACCGGAAACCGTGTGTGCGTACCGGCTCCGGACATCGTCGCCAGGCCTAATGAAGAAATACTCTTGCGCAGGGAGGTGTCCTGAAAACGTGCGCCTCTGCGGTGTCACTCAGCCGCGGCAGTTCAGGCCCCGCACAGTGCCACCGGCGAATTCGAACGCCTCAACCGAGCCCGTCGGTCCGATCGCATGTGGTTTAGGCGCGAGACACGCGGCGGCCACAATCTGTGCCCGCGCAGGTGAGTGCGCACTATCTACCCAGTTGTGCTGGATGCAATCGCCGGCCCTACCCGCTAAGCTGTAGCCAGTGGCGCCGCACTGGCCGCGCGTGCCACCAGGGTCGACGGAAGAGCAGATGCCCGAGTCAGAGGAAAGCCGACTTCAGCGCCGGGGGTTCATTCGCCAGGGCATGGCCCGGCTGGTGTCCCCCCTGGTCGACCGGCTCAGCCGGCCGGCACCGCCGCCGCCCGTGCGCACGCTTCTCAGGCCACCCGGCGCACGACCCGAGCCCGACTTCCTGGACACCTGCTTCCGATGCAGCAACTGCGCGGACGCCTGCCCGGCCAACGCGATCCGACCGTACAGCGGCAATGGTACCCTTGGCGGTACGCCCTTCATCGACGCCAACCTGGCTGCCTGCGTGGTTTGCGATGGGCTGGTCTGTACCACTGTCTGCGCCAGCGGGGCACTCAGCCAGCTCACTCGCCCGCAAGAGATCCGAATTGGCTTGGCGGAAGTCAGTCCGGAGCGATGCCTCCGCACCGACGGTGAAGCCTGCACGCATTGCGTCGACCGCTGTCCACTGGGGCGCGAGGCCTTGGTCGTTACGGGGCAAGGCCCTCCTACTGTGATCGAGGCAGGCTGTGTTGGATGCGGCGTGTGCCAGCTCTACTGTCCGACCGACCCGAAGGCGATCGTCGTCAACCCGCTTCAGTAGGACTGGAGATCGGCCGATAATACGCAGGAGCAGGCGGAATCCACGCCGATCGGTCGGTGCTACCTTGTCGGCGGGTCCCATAAGCCCTAACATGCTCAAGTAGCGCATTTGCCCGCGTCCAGTCTTGTCTTTGCAGGAGGAACATGCCGGTGGCCTCTACCAACGAATCGCGCCGTTACCTTTTTACCTCGGAATCCGTCTCGATGGGCCACCCGGACAAGGTCTGCGACCAAGTCTCCGACGCCCTGCTGGACAGCCTCTTAAAGCACGACCCCAACGCCCGTTGCGCCATCGAGACCCTGGTGACCACGGGCCTGGTGGTGATTGCTGGCGAGGTCACGGTACACAATGAGGCTGCCAACGCGGCACTGGGACAGGCCGAAGAGACTGCCCGCGAGACAATCCGGCGGATCGGGTACGACGATTCGGCCACCGGGTTTGACTACCGCAGTTGCGCGATCCTCCGGGCCCTGCACGGCCAGTCGG
>JANQGB010000110.1 GCA_028277545.1 Phycisphaerae bacterium
CCTGGTTTACGTCCACGCCCGGCTGGCTCAGCGGCCCACGGGCGTCGACATCCCAGGCGGCGCCCTCGTAGATGCGCGCGATGCGGTAGGCGCCGTCGGCCAGTTCGAAATCCACACCCAGCAGGCCGACCGAGACGTGCGGCTGTTCTTCGGTGTCACCATTACTGGAGACGTAGGCGTGCCCGACGTTCAGTTCGGCGATCATTTCACCGATGACGTAGCCCACGTCTTCGCGCGACGTGCAGTGGTCGAGCATCCCGGCGTACCTCTGGCGCATGGCCGGCCAGTCCACGCCGTGCATGTCGGGATCGTAGAAGAAGTCGCGCTGTAGTCGCCAGGCCTCGATGAACATCTGCTTCCACTCGGCGCGGGCGTCGACAGTGGCGGTCAACGGTGACAGCGCGAGCGGCTCGTCGAACTTCTGGTCCGCCGCGGCATCTACTATGGCGGCCTGGTGATCCTTGCCCAGCAGGAGCTTCTTTCCGTCGGCCGAGATCGCCAGCCAGCCCGCGCCCTTGACGACCGTCTTCTCCTCCTTCTTCTCGTCTTCCAGGTCGAAGATAGTGGCCGTTGGTTCGCCGTCCGTGCCTCGCCGGGCGTGGCGTACGTAGAGAAGCTTGCCCTCGTGGTCTACCGCCAGGTGGCTGAAACTGCCCTTTGATACGGGCAGCGCGATGGCCCGCTGCTCGAAGTCGTCCAGTTCGATCTCCACCGGCTGGTCGTCGTCTGCGTCGTCTTTCTCCTCGTCTGCATCGCCGGCCTCGCTATCCTCGTCTCCAGTCTCGTCGGATTCGGAATCAGCGGGCTCGTCGCTCTCGGCGTCTTCCTTCTCCTCGGCGTCTTCGTCCTCGGCGTCCTCGCCCCAGGTCTCCTCGTCGCTCTTGGGCGCCCAGGGCGAGCCCACCTCGTCTCGCAACGGAACAACTACCAGGATGTCGGTGTCGGCATAGATGAAGGTGTTGTCCAGATCGGCGAAGGCCGGAGAGCGGAAGTTCCGATTGGTGGCAAAGAAGAGATAATCGCCTGTGCGGTCGAAGGTCGGCCACGTATCATTGAATCTCCCCGAGGTTACCTGGCGGGACTCGCCCGACTCCACATTGTACAGCCAGAGGGAGCCCAGGAGATTAGCCTCCGTCTTGCGGTAGGCCAGCCACCTCGAGTCGTGCGACCAGCTTACGGGGTGACGGCTGGCCCGAGGATCCGTGAAAATCAACTTCGTTTCACCGCTCTCGACGGTGTGCAGGTAGAGTGCCCCGGTCTTGTCGTAGGTGGTGATGTACTTGGAGTCCGGTGACCAGGCCGGGCTGTAACGGAATGTCGTACCGTCGTCGGTAAGTTGCCGCGTGTCGCCTTTGCCATCCGACTGGGTGACGTACAACTGGTATTCACCGCTGGCATCAGAGAAGTAGGCCAGCCACTGCCCATCCGGACTCCACGAAGGCTGGCGTTCAGCTGTGCCGCAGGTGCGAGTCAGGTTTCGCGGTGAGCCCTTCCTGGCGGGCAGCGTCCAGATGTCACCGCGGGCTTCGGCGACGGCACGTTTGCCGGTCGCGGAGATATCGAGTCCAGCAAGGAACTCTCCAGCATCCACCTGGCGGGGTCGCAGCTTGGGCCGATCCCCCGGGACCCTGACCTCTACCGGGCTGGTGTCGTGCGTGGCCAAATCCAGCAGGTATAGTCGGGCCCCATTCTGAAACACGATCGCGTCAGGACCTATGGAAGGCCACTTGACGTCGAATTCATCGAAACGGGTGATCTGTTCGCGCTTGTCGTCCGCGCCGTTCCAACGCCAGATGTTGAGCTTGTGTTCCGGACCGGCGTCGGACATGTAGTAGACGCTACCGCCGTGCCACATGGGCTGGCTATCCGTACCATCCCATTCCGTTATACGCTTCGAGGTGTGGTCCTCTAGGTCGAACACCCAGATGTCGCTGGCCATGCCGCCGCGGTACCTCTTCCAGGTCGCGAAGTCGCGGGTGTCCTCGGTGTACGCCAACCGCCGCCCGTCGGCGCTGATGTCGCCGAAGACGCCGTAGGGAATCGGCAATTTGGACGGCAGGCCGCCGGCTGCCGGCACCGTGGCCAGGTGAGACTTCCGCCCCATGCTGGTGAGCCCGTTGCTC
>JANQGB010000143.1 GCA_028277545.1 Phycisphaerae bacterium
GCGACTGGAGTATCGGGGCTACGACTCGGCTGGCGTGGCAACGGTCGCGGACGGAACTCTGTTCGTAAAGAAAGCTGCCGGACGCGTCAGCGTGGTTGAATCGGCACTGGACGACATGGACGAGCGTGGTCGCGTTGGCACAACAGCCATCGCTCACACTCGCTGGGCCACGCATGGTGCGCCGAATGACGTTAACGCGCATCCACACTGCGACACCTCAGGGCGTATAGCCGTGATTCACAATGGCATCATCGAGAACTGCCATGCGCTGCGCCAGTTTCTCGAACAGGACGGGATAGAGTTCGCCAGCGATACTGACAGCGAGGTGCTGGCCCACCTGATCGCCAAGTTCTACGACGGAGATTTGGAGCAGGCCGTTCGCGATGCGTTGCACGAGGTAGAGGGTACGTACGGAATCGCCGCGGTCTGCGCCGACGAGCCTGAGGTGCTGGTAGCGGCCCGCAAGGGAAGCCCATTGATCATCGGCGTGGGGCAGGGCGAGTACCTGGTGGCGTCCGACGCCGCGGCCGTCATCGGCCACACTACCCAGGTGATCTACTTATCCGACGGCGAGATGGCCCGTATCACGCCCGACGGTTTTCGCACCACTACGCTGGAGGCGGTACCGGTTGCCAAGGAGTTGTCTGCCATCGAGTGGTCTCTGGACGAGATCGAGCGCGCCGGCTACGAGCACTTCATGCTCAAGGAGATCTTCGAGCAGCCCAAGGCCATGCGTGACTGCCTGCGGGGACGAATCGATGCCAAGGGTGGCGACGTGCACCTGGGCGGTCTCCGCGACTGTGCCCGCGAGTTGATTCGAGCCAAGCGTCTGATTCTGAGCGCCTGTGGCACTGCATGGCACGCGGGCCTGGTCGGCGAGTTCATGTTTGAGGACCTGGCCCGTATCCCGACGGAGACGGAATACGCCAGCGAATTCCGCTATCGCAACCCGATCGTCGATGGCGGGACGGTACTCATTGCCATCAGCCAGAGCGGTGAGACGGCCGACACGCTGGCCGCCCTGCGAGAGGCCCGGGAACGGGGAGCCCTGTCGCTGGGCGTGGTCAACGTGGTGGGGTCCTCCATCGCTCGGGAGACCGACAACGGCGTGTATCTGCACGTGGGGCCGGAGATCGGCGTGGCCAGCACCAAGGCGTTCACCGGACAGTTGTCCGTGCTGGCCTTGATGGCGACCTACCTGGGCCGGCGACGTCACCTTTCGCAGGCAGCCACCGCTGAATTCCTCAGAGCCTTGACCCGTATCCCGGAGCAGATCACTACGGTGCTGGAGCAGGCTGACGCTGCCAAGGAAATCGCCCAGGCGTACGTGGAACGCGACAACTGGCTCTACCTGGGGCGAGGGTACAACTATCCCGTAGCCCTGGAGGGGGCACTGAAGCTCAAGGAAATCAGTTACATTCACGCCGAGGGCTTGCCCGCCGCCGAGATGAAGCATGGGCCAATCGCCCTGATCAATGAGGGCATGCCGGTAGTGTTCATCGCGACCGACGGGATGCAGTACGAGAAGACCGTGGGCAACATCGAGGAGGTGCGGGCGCGGGGCGGCCACGTCATCGCCATCGCCACCGAAGGCAACCGGCAGATTGAGAAGCTGGCCAAACACACCTTCTTCATTCCCGATGCCCCGGAGCCGCTGCAACCGCTGCTGACCGTGATTCCGCTGCAACTCATCGCGTACCACGCGGCGGTACTCCGTAACTGCAACGTTGACAAGGCGCGCAACCTCGCCAAGAGCGTCACCGTAGAGTAGTCGCCGCCAGCGCGCGCTGTCTGGCACCGCCAGCATATGACGTAATGGTGTCGAGGGAGGCATACCCACGCAGGCGTGGGCATGCCCCTCGACACGCGCGGGAGGGGAGGGGCTCGTTATCGGCCCGCAGCCACGGGATAATCCTCGCGCCGGGTAGGCCCAAGGCGAAGAGTGGGCCTTCGTCGCGCTGGCCGCGGGCGGGTACGGGGCGACGGGACACGTCCCGCTGCCCATCCACATTTGCAGTCGCGGGTGGGGAGGTGTTTCTTACACGGAATTCGGGCGATATCGGGGATTGGCGCGGTCGTCGCGGCAGGCGCGTGAGCGAGGGGCACCTACGGCGCTGCGGTCTCGCCAGGCCAACCCAGCGGCGCTTCACCGATCACGGCGGCGACGTCGCGCCCGTGGACCCGGCCGCGGAGCGCACCCATCACGCGCCCCATGGATGCCAACCGCTGGGCGGACATCCGAGCGCGGCGCGACCGGGCGGCTCGTCTGGCCGTGCGACGAGGCGGGACTGGTACTGCGTCCTGCAGGGAATCGTGAACAATCTGTGCCAGGTCGTCTTCGTCCAGCGCCGCAGGCACTACGCTGGCGAGCTGATCCCTGGTCAAGGGCCCAGCGGTACTGACGGCAGCGGCCAGGGCGTCGTGGACAGACTCCTTCGGCCAGTCGTGCCGGGTGGCAATTTCGAAGAGGTCGACCAGGAAGTCGTGACTCAGGCGGTCCGTATCGAGGCCCTCGCGGCGCAGGTGCTTGAGGTGGCAGGCCAGCGTGTGTGCGACGAGGCAGGGCCGGGCCTGAGGCACGCGCTTCATTACGGCGTCAAAGGCCGTCGAAGCTCCGCTCCGAATCAACGCGCTGCACAACTCGGTCGACAGGCCGAACTTCGCGTAGCGAGCGGCCCGATCAACGGGGCGCTCGACCAGGCGGGTTCGGATTGCATCGACGCGCTGACTGGCGATCGGCTTCGGCGGCAGGTCGGTGTCGGGATACATTCGGTCGGGCCCGGGCAGGATACGCTCGAAGCCGGTGCCCCCGTCGGTATAGGCCTGCCTGGTCTCCTGCGGGACGCCGCGCATGGCGTCAACGGCCCGAATTCGAATCTCTTCGACGGCGGTCTGGGCGTCCTTGGAACCGCCCCAGACGACTATCACGGTATCCGACGGATCCGACCGAACGCTACGCAGTACCTTGCGCCACTCGCCGGGCGAGAGCGTGTTCACGGGAACGTCTGAACAGATCAGGTTGGGCTCGCCCTGCAAGCAGGCGATCACCCGCACGCGGTCGGCGAACTCCTGCAGCATCAAGGTGTGTGGCTGAGTGGGTTTGTTGAGCACTCCGGCGAACAGTGGCAGCCGCACCGCCCACACCTGGTGCCCGGCCTCCAGGGCTTCGACGATAGGGCCGAAGCGTGTGTTGTAGACCAGCCGTGTCACGTCACGGGCCTGGTGCTGCCAGCTTT
>JANQGB010000190.1 GCA_028277545.1 Phycisphaerae bacterium
ATTGATGCCATGCTGGCCGGGGCGGGAGGTGGCGATTCCGCCGCGGAATCCGGTGGCCTGACCCAGGAAGATATAGATGCTGCCCTGGCGGGCGGGACCGAGCCAGCGGACGAGCGACTCGACTCCTGCGGCCGTCCTTTTGACGAAGCTGCCGCCGCCATGGCCGCAGCAATTGAAGAGGAAAAGGCCGCCGCGGCAGCAGCGGCCGCGGCTGCGGCACCAGTCGGGGCGCCCGTGGATCTGCCGGACTTCTCCGCCGCGGGGGCCGACGGGGCCTTCGGCCAGAAGATCGACCTGCTGCACAACGTAAACCTTCGGGTCAAGATCGAACTGGGCCGAACACGCATGCTGGTCGAGGACGTGCTCAAGCTCGGCGACGGCAGCGTCGTCGAACTCAACAAGCTGGCTGGCGATCCGGTGGATGTGTTCGCCAATGACCGGCTCATCGCCCGTGGCGAGGTCCTGGTCCTCAACGATAACTTCTGCGTCCGGGTCAGCGAGATCATCTCGGACGCAGCCGCACAGGCATTGGAGGCCTGATCCAACTCAGCGAAGGCATGGAGGCCTGATGACACGGTACCCCTTGCAGGTAGCGCTGGTTCTCTCAGTCATGCTGTGCGCTGGCTCGACGGTCAGCCGCGCGGATGACGAGCCTGAGCAGGCGTGGGCGGCGTCGAACAAGGCGGCGGACCTGGCCAGCCACGGGCTGGCCGACACGGATTCCGCCGCGGACCCGCGCCGGGCCAACCAAGGTAGTGAGATCGTCCTGCCGCCTCCAAGCGACGCCGGCGACCGGGTGACGCCCCAACCGGGTCCGCAGACTGTCGGAGCCGGCATCGTCGCCCTGCAGGCGGAAACAGCTCCAGACGAGACAGCGGCGCCAAGCACGACCGCTGCCTCTTTCAGGCGGGATCCGGTGCCCTGGTATCGTCACGGTGCCATCAGCCTGGGCCTGGTCCTGGCCGTCATCGCTGGTATCGCCCTGCTGTTGCGGCGGCTGGTGCCGGCGGTGCGCACCATGAACGGAAGCGCGATAGAGGTGCTCGGCCGGAACCACCTGTCACCCAAGCAGAGTCTCGCCCTGGTGAGAGTGGGCAGACGGGTGCTGCTGATTGGCGTCACCGCCGAGCGCCTGAACACGTTGTGTGAGGTGGACGATGCTGAGGAGGTGGCGGACCTGCTGGTCCGGGCACCGAGCGGCAGGCGATCCGACCAGCCCGCCGGGTTTGACAAGATGCTGAACGAGGCCGCCGGCGGCCTGGTGGAGCGGACGAGCGACGCGGGCGAACTGCTCCACGGTCCGTCGGAGCGGCTGATCCAGGCCAAAGGTCAATTGCAGGGGCTACTTGGCAAGCTCAAGGCTCTCAAGGAGCAGGGTAACTGACGCCGAGCGTGAGTTGCCCAAGACCAGCAGCGCCTGGGAGGGGTCGCGTTGCTGGTTGACCACCGGCGAATTGTCGCCGGCGGGTGTACATCCAGACGCGCTAAGGAGTAGCGCATGTTTCGCGAGCAGGGAAGCTCGAAGGCATTCCGCATCTGTGCGGTAGCTGCGCTGGCGGTGGCAGCCAGTGCCGGGCCCGCTCGCGCCCAGCCCTCTCCGCCGGCACCCACCATCGATAATCCGCTGCAGGTGCCCGACGTTCGCTCGGTCTTGCCCACCGCGACGGACTCAAAGGGGGTCAGCGCCACGCTGCAGATCCTGGTCCTGCTGACCATCCTGACGCTGATCCCCTCGATCCTGATCATGACCACCAGCTTCGCTCGGG
>JANQGB010000220.1 GCA_028277545.1 Phycisphaerae bacterium
TAGAGACAATCGCTTTGACGGGCGGGCGGTAAAGACACCGGCGCCTTCGGAAACACAAGATGGCTGACGGACCCGATGACACGCCGCGAGCGGCTGGGCGCAAGCGCCCCTGGTATGTCACGGTGCTATTGGCCGAGTTGGCGTTCGTTGTTGTTCTCGGCGTTTTGCTGGCAGTGCTGGATCTGGTGGGCGGTGCAAGTCTGAATCGCGAAGTCGAGGCTATCCGCGCGGCCGGCCAGCCGGTCACCATCGACGATCTGAACGCCCGGTGTCCTGAGGTGCCCGACGACAAGAACGGCGGCCTGATACTCCTCGGCCTGGCTGACCGGTTTAAGGCTTTCCGCACGGCGTGGAACCAGGACGCATCCCTGCCGTCGTTGAGTAGGATCTGCGGGCCGGCACCGGGCGAGGCATGCCCGGCATCCACGGTGGCTGCGATAACCGCTGCACGCGAGCGGGGTGCTGACCTCATTGTAGAGGTTGATCGTCTGCGGGAGCCGCTGCCCAGTTGTCTTCATATTAGAGTGGAGGGACTCTCGTTAACATCCGGTCGGCCACCCTATGGTATGGCTTCCAAGCTGAAGGCCTTGGATTGCCTGGCGAAGGTTCGTGACGGTGATGCGGACGGTGCGGCACTGGATAGCCTGGTCATTCTCAACGTGGCGTCCGTGGCGCAAGGCGAGGGCACGCTGATTGAGGCACTGGTGGCTTCACGCTGCGACAGGCTGGCTCTGGACACGCTGCAACGCGCACTTGCCGGCGGCGAGTTGGATGTCGTGACTCTCAGTACGCTCACCCGGGCTCTGGAGCCAATCGAAGCTTCGCGGACAATGGCGGAGGGCATGCAGGCAGAGCGAGCACTGGCCCTGGAGGCGTGCGAGTCGCTGGCCCGGCCTCGCGGTGATGAGGGTAGCTTGCCAGGTTACGCGCCCTCTTCGGGCTTCTCCACGATCCGCTACCTCCGCGGCCTGCGCCGCCTGAACGAGGCCAAGATTCTTGAGTTGATGCGTCCTCTGGCTGCCCCGGGGATTTCGGTTGCAGAGGGGATCGCTCGTGCCAAGGCGGTTGAGGCGCAGTACGCAGCGCTCCCATCATATCAGTTGCTGCCACGAATATTGGTGCCCAGCCACGTGAGCACGTTTGAGGCACATGGACGCAGGATAGCGATGCTGCGTTGTACGCGCGTGGGCTTGGCGGTTGAGTGCTTTCGCATGGCCCGCGGCGAGTGGCCGGCGACGCTCGACGACATAGCGCCGCAGTACCTCGAGCAACTCCCCGGCGATCCGTTCGGCGAACAGCCGTTGCGATATCGGCACGATGGCCAGGGGGTGACGATCTACTCGGTCGGGCCGGACATTTCGGACGATGGCGGGCAGGTGTTTCGCGGGCCGAGCACCAACAAGCACCCGCCGGACGTGGGAGTCCGCTTGGTGGAGCCTCGCCTCAGGGGGTTCCGGATCGCCGAGGATTCGCCGGAGTAGCCGCCCGTCCAGAGGTTTGGCGGCGATTGCACGAAGTACCGCACGCGCTAACACCTCGTCTGGCCACTCGTCAGGGATAACAGATCAGTCTGGAGGTGCATGATGGCCGACGGCTTGGAAAGCGCGCTGGGCGGGGATGGGCGTAAACGTCCCTGGTATCTGACTCTAGTAATCGTTGCCCTGGTATTGGCGGTTGCGGTCGGAGGGACGCTGGCGGTCTTGGACATGGTGGGCAGCTCGGCGCTGAGCCGCGAGATCAAGGCCATCCGGGACTCCGGACAGCCGGTCACCCTCGAGGACCTGAATGCTCTGCGTCCGGACGTGCCCGACGACAGGAACGGCGCCCTGATAATCCAGGCTTTGGCTGACCGACTTGAGAAGCTCGGTAAGGATTGGCAGAAGGACGAATCACTACCGCTGTTGGGGAGGGGCGACCTGCCGGTGCCAGGCGAGGTCTACCCGGCGGCCACGGTGGCGGCAATCAGGTCGGCGCGAGAGCAGGGCGCTGCCCTCCTGGTCGAGATTGATCGCCTGCGAGAGCCGCTACGAGGGTGTTTCCCGGATCGAGCGGTTGGCTCAATGGGATTACCACAGCTGTCGCCGTGCAGGTCCGCCGCCAAACTGAAGGCACTGGATTGCCTGGCCAAGGCGTGTGACGGCAACCTGGACGCCGCGGCCATGGACAGCCTCGTCATAGTCAACCTGGCGGGTGTTGTACACGACGAAGGCTCGCTCATAGCGTCGCTGGTGTCCGCCGCCTGCGATCATCTGGCGCTGAGTGCGTTGCAGCGCTCGCTCGCCGCAGGCGAGGTGGATGCTGCTACTCTCGCGGAACTTGGGCAGGGCCTGGACGTTCTCGAGGACTCACGGTCCTTTGCGGCGACCGTCCAGGCAGAGCGAGCCCTGGTCCTGGAGACCTGCGAAGTGGTGCT
>JANQGB010000311.1 GCA_028277545.1 Phycisphaerae bacterium
AGCAGGTGACGCCATTGGCCTGCGATGGACCAACCCAGACCCCGGCCACACGACCTGGGGCGTCGAGGTGGGTCTGGCTCCCGGATAGCAACCGACCCGAACGGCGGCGCCACGCCTTTGATTGAGGTGAATCATGCCTGACACCACGACTAACGACAGCCTGAAGCTGGCCAACGTGCAGATCGACGATCTGCTGACCATGGGTGACGACGCGCCGGTCGACCTGGCCGAACAGGCCGCGGCGCCCGGGGCGCCCCCGGCGGGCCGGGTGCGGCTGTACGCCAGGAGCGACGGCCGATGCTACAGCCAGGACGACGCGGGCAACGAGGTAGCCCTGGACCCGGAGACGGGCGGCGCGGTGCTCAAGTCGCTGTTCGACGCCCACACCATCCTGAAGGCGGACAGCGACGATCTGCCGGCTGCGCTGGCGATCGGCGAAGGCCGTCTGGTGGGGCGCCAGGCGGGCGGGAGCATCGCTGCCCTGGACGCCGCGGGTGTGTTGGAGATTCTGGCGGCCGCCCTGGCGCCCCGGCTGCGGGCGTCGCGGTGGTACGACGGTTTCGGCCTGGGCGACAGCGGCCGGGTAGTCGGCGCGGGGTTCGAGCTCGACCAGGACCGTCTCTACGCCCTGCCCTTCTTCTGTCCGTGGACCACGTCGTGGGAGGCCATAGGTGTCGGCGTCGAGACGCCAGAGGCAGGCAAACAGATCAAGCTTGGCGTGTATGCCATGGAACCGGACGGCGAGCCGGGCGCTCGCCTGTATCAGAGCGCCGCGCTGAGTGTCTCGACTTCCGGCGCCGTAGCGGAGAGCGGTATCGCCCTGACCCTGGCGTCAGGCTGGTACTTCGTGGCCGCCCGGACCGACGCCACGGCTCTGAAACTACACAAGGTCTATCGAACGTATGGCAGGCGCTTCCTGGGATCGACCGGGCTCACGGACGATGCCGCTACGCTGCTTCACAGCGACAGCGGCTCTTACGCCGCCGACGGGATGCCCGACCCCTTTCCCGCCGGGCCGGCCAGCAACACCGCTCACCAGACGCTGCGCGTCGCCCTGAAGACCAGCGCGACTCCGTAGCCTGCCATCGTGGCGAACAGCGAGCGTTAGTCCGTCGCTTGAATTGCTGATGTCGGGTGCTACAGTGCCCTGGTTACTAGAGGAATCCGAGTGCTGTTTGCTTGAAGGGAACGATCCATGGCCGGAAAAACGGTTGAGCCTCACCCGTTGACAGGCCGAGCGGCGCCGGCGTTCAATCTGCCGGCCTCGGGCGGACAGAAGGTGCGGCTGTCGGGTTTCAAAGGCAAGAAGGCGGTCGCGCTGTATTTCTACCCCAAAGATATGACCAGTGGGTGAACGGTCGAGACCAAGGGCTTTGCCGACGACTACGCGTCGTTGACCAAGGCCGGTGTCGAGGTTCTCGGCATTTCACCGGATTCGGCCACCCGCCACGACAAGTGGGTGGAGAAGGAGTGCATCCCGTTCACACTGCTCTCCGATGAGGACCGCCAGGTCGCCGAGAAGTACGGCGTCCTGCAAGAGAAGAACATGTACGGCAAGAAGGTCATGGGGATTGCCCGGTCCACGTTCGTGATCGACAAGAACGGCAAGGTGGCCAAGGTGTTCGAGAAGGTCAAGCCGGCTGGTCACAGTCAGGAAGTTCTGGACTGGGTCCTGCAGAATCTCTGACCGCGTGCCGCGGGCAGTCCGTCAACCCGCTCGTCTCCGGCCGGTTCAAACGAGTCGCCCGGGGTCGAACGGGTTGTCTTTTGCACGGGGTGACTCGGGGTTGAGCAGCAGTTCCGCCGCCAGGGCGCCGACCGCCGGTGCCGTGGTTACGCCGTGCCCGCCGAGGCCGGCCACGTGGAAGATGCGCCGGTCGCGCGGGTCGTAGCCGATGGCGAAGCGCCGGTCCGGCGCGAAGGTGCGCTGTCCTACCCAACTCTGCATGATGCGTATCTCGCCCAGGCCGGGCTGACGGTCGCGCAGCAGGTCTGCGAGGTGTATTGCTACCTGGGGATCTTCTTCATAGACGCCGGGCGGGGCGGGCGTCTCGTCGCAGGCGCACAGCAGCAGACCGCCGGACTCGGGGCGGAAGTAGAGCCCGCACTCCAGGTCCCAGACGAAGGGCCAGTCCGGGGCGACTGTCTCGATGGGTGGAGTAGCGAACAGGTGCCGGTTCAAGGCCGCCATCGGCAAGCTGCCCAGTTCACCGGCCCACGGGCCGGCGGCGTTGACCAGCAGGCGAGTATTGAACGTACCGGTTGAGGTGACTACTTTGAGTGCCATACTGCCGGCATCGTGCCACTCGCGCACTTCGGCCTCGTAATGAATCACCTGTCCCTGCAGGTAGGTGGACAGCAGGCCGGCTACGTCGATGACGCCGTCCCCGGGGCACCACCGGCCGCGGCCGGTGGCGGTCGGGAAGTGCTCGGAGGCGTCGTCGTCGCCCAGGCCGACAAGCATCGAACCGGTGGCATGGAACTCGGCCAGCTCGGATCGGACCAGCACGTCGGCACCCCGCTCTGCCAGGGCGGCGACTGCCGGGTCTTCGACGTAGCGACGGATCAAGGCCGCGTTACGGCCGGAGGAGTGCGCGCCGGGCGTGGGCTCTTTCTCTACGATGACAATGCGCGGCTGGCGGCCGTTGCGCCCGAGGCACTGCTGCGTCAGGTAATACGCGGTGCTGGCCCCGGCCAACCCGGCGCCGACGATCAGGTAGTCGCAGTCCATCGGTTCCATGCGCTGCACGCTTATGGTTACGCAAACGGCCGGGCAGCCCGGCCGATCAGCCGCATTGTTGCAGGAAGGGGAGGATTCGGGAAGGTGTCGCGCCGGGACCGGTTGCCGTTTCGTGGTGGCGCTTACGGTCTGTGGAGCAACATGGCGGCCTTGTCGACGGCCTCGGCCGGATCGTGAGCGGTGTGCAGGTGGCCGGTCTGGCGGTAGGTCTCCACCGCGGGACCGGGATCGAATCCGAGCGCGATGACCGGCCGGTTATTCTTGAGGGCCAGGGCTACCTCGGAGAGCGTGCCGGCTCCTCCGTGGCAGGCGATGACCACATCGCTGGAGAGGACGTTGACGACGTTGCGGGCGTCGCCCAGGCCGGTAACGATGGCCACATCGAGGTCGGGGCTGGCGCCGTCGGAGTCGGTGTCGGGCACCACTC
>JANQGB010000351.1 GCA_028277545.1 Phycisphaerae bacterium
TATAGCCGACGCCGCGAACGGTCTGGATCAGCGACCGCGCCTCGCCCAGCTTTCGACGCAGGGCGGTCAGGTGCACGTCCACCGTCCGGTCAGTCACCACGGCATCGACGCCCATGGCTTGATCGATCAACTGGTTACGGCTGAGGACCCGTCCCTTGCCGGCCACCAGCGCCGCCAGCAGGCGGAATTCCGTCAGCGTCAACGCGACCGGCTTGCCGCCGATCTCCACCCGATGGCGGTCCTGGTCGATTCGAACCGGACCGGCCTTGAGGACGCGAGAGACCCCCCCGCCGGGCCGGGCCGTCCGGCGCAGCACGGCCGAGACGCGCGCCAACAACACGGATATGCTGAAGGGCTTGGTCACGTAGTCGTCGGCGCCCATCTGAAGCCCGACCACCACGTCGCTGGCGTCGCTCTTGGCGGTCATCATGATCACCGGGATATTCGCGCAGCGACCATCGTGACGCAGCTCGTCCAGCACCTCCGTGCCCGAGAGACCGGGCAACATGATGTCCAGGATCACCAAGTCGGG
Source organism: Phycisphaerae bacterium (assembly GCA_028277545.1). Classification (GTDB taxonomy): domain Bacteria; phylum Planctomycetota; class Phycisphaerae; order UBA1845; family UBA1845; genus JANQGB01. The sequence goes on from JANQGB010000351.1 coordinate 533, forward strand.
CTGGTCGGCGAGGATCCGGCTCAGGGCGCTGCGACCGTCGTGCAGCGTCTCCACGTCATAGCCTTCGCGCTGCAGACGAAGCCCCACCACCTCCGCCATGTCCCGCTCATCTTCTACGAGGATGATCTGCTTCTTGGCCATCTCGCCGGGCATTGTACACCAACGGGGGTACCGGAAAACCACCCCACTCGGTGTTAACAGAAACTTCATTAGGAGCGAGCACCTCCTTAGTGGTAGCCTATCAGCGAATCCACGAGCAGGCCGTGGTGAACAAAGGAAGGAATGTTAACCTTTTCTTGATGTGAGCTTCGCGCCGGCTTTCCGGCGCTCGGATATACAGCGCTGGCGGCGCGAAATCCGCGTCGTCAGAGAGCTTGGGTACGCAAAGGAGACAAACGAGATGTCCAGGAACTTGCGGATGGCGGCTTTGGCGATTTTGGCGGCGGCGGTCGTCCTGACCCCGATCGGCACGACCTTAGGCCGGGGCGGCGGAAGAGCCAGGCAAACGCTCCAGATCGAAGGCTCCACCACCGTCGGCCCGATGGCCGTGGCCTTCGCCGACTGGTTCATGCGAAACCAGCGCAACGTCTCGATCACCGTCAAGCAGACCGGCAGCGGCGACGGGGCGGCGGCGCTGATCGACGGGCGGTGCGACATCGCCACGATGAGCAAGTTCATGAGCCCCGGCGAGTTCAAGAAAGGCATCGACCGGAACGTCATGCCGGTCGCCCACGTGGTGGCCATGGACGGGGTCTGCATCATCGTCCATCCGTCCAACCCCATCAAGAACTTGAGCCTCGGCAAGCTGCAGGACATCTACACCGGCAAGATCACCAACTGGAAGCAGTTGGGCGGCCCGGACCGGCCCATCGTCGCCATCACCCGCGATACCTCCTCGGGCACCTTCGAGTGCTTCCAGAAGCTGGTGATGAAGAAAACCAGGATCCACTCCAAGACCGAGACCGCCAGCTCCAGCCCCCACGTCTACGCCCGGGTCAAGAGCAACCCCAGCGCCATCAGCTACGTCGGCCTGGCCTTCGTAAAGGAGGGCGTCAAGGCCCTGAAGATCAACGGCGTGCTCCCCACGCGAAAGAGCATCGCCACGGGCTCCTACCCCGTCTCCAGGCCGCTGTTCCTGTTCACCAACGGCTACCCCGAGCTGGGTTCGCTGACCCACGCCTATGTCACCTTCCACCTCACCGAGACCGGCCAGGAGATCGTCGAGGCAAAGGGATTCGTTCCGCTGACCGACTATTGATCCGACCCGCTCCGTGCAAGAAACCACCGAAACGCAACCAGTCAAAACAAGGGCGACAGCGGTCGGGTTCGATCGGCCGCTGTTGCTCACTCCCGGCCAGGACCTCGCCGGCTTCGTCGGGAAGGTCCTGGGCAAGGTGCTGCTGACGACGATCGCCAGCCTGACGATCCTGTCGGTTCTGATGATTTTCGTCTTCATCATCGGCAAGGCCAAGCCGTTCTTTCAATCGGAGCATGGCTGGGAGCTGGTGACCTCCAAGGAATGGCACCCGACGGCGAACCCCCCGGAGTTCGGGGCGCTTTCGATGTTCTACGGCTCGGC
>JANQGB010000413.1 GCA_028277545.1 Phycisphaerae bacterium
GAAGGGGTCGTCGTAGCGGCGCGACATCAGACCGCGGGCGCCGAAGCCGTGCATCCAGGTCCACCAGCCATCGGCGGCCAGTACCCTGTTACCCTCGAAGCGGTCACGCTCGAACTTCATTTCCGGCGACTTGCCCCCGAACGAAGCCGTCGGGACTGCAATGCCGTAGCTGTGATCGGCGCCCTTGCCCCCGCCCAGAGCGTGAGGGTAGTTGAAATTCCACTCCGTTCCTCGCTGGCGGTTTAGCGGGTCAGGCTTGTTGTCCTTCGGACAATAACCCAATTCGAAACTGCCTATGTACTTCCTGGCAAACAGCACGTCGATCCAGGTGGCCATTCTGCCGAAGTGCCCTCCACCGCTGCAGGTCGAACCGTCATCCCACTTTGGGTAAGCTTCAAGCTCGTTGAAGCCGTACTCCAATCCTAAGCCAAGCTGATGGAGGTTCGATCCACAGGCCGCGAGCTTGGCTTGCTCCCGGGCCTGCTTCAGGGACGGCATCAGAATCGAAATCAGTAGCGCGATGATCGACACCACCACCAGCAGTTCAATCAGCGTGAAGGCCGCGGTTTGCCGACTGACATTGCGTTTCATGAGCGCACCTCCGGTTCTGAGCAGGCCTGATGAATTCTACGGCGCCCCCTGGTCTGCCACATACGCCCCGGTAGCCTGGCTCTTGCACTTGGGACACGTGGCTATCATGGGAGGCCAGGGCGGGTCACCTTCCAGCGGCGGAAGGAAGATCTCGCCACAGTTACGACACTGCTTGAGATGCCAGGCCTCCTTGTCACCGCACTTCGGGCAGGTGAAAGGCGGTTCCTGGTCTACATCCAGGTTCGCGTTGAAATCGTTGCTGCAGGAACGACAGCGGAGGCTGGCGTTGTAGTCAGTCCAACTGGCAGCGCTTTCGCTCTCCGAGCCTCGCCAGAAGTACATGACCACAGCAAGGATGATGATCACTCCGCAGATGGTCAGTTTGGTGTTTGTGCTCACCGCGCCGCCTCCACAAGACGACTTGCTCCGGGCAACCATCCTGAAGTTTGCCCTAGAGGCTGTGCTACCTCCGGCAGTTGGCAGTTTAACCCAATACGCCCGATTGACGCAAGTGTCTTGTTGACGCGGTGTTTACGATGACGAGGCTGTTGCGACGAAGAATGAAGCCTGCCTCCACCTTCCCCGGTCACACAGTAAGCAACTGCTGCTTCGTATGCTGCTCCAAATGCGAGACGGAGCCGCCCTGGAACGCGCTACCGCTTGCCGGCCGTCCGGTTGGCCCAGCGCACTCACCGGAACATTTCACGAACGTTCTGAAGCCTGTCCCGCGCTCGTGAAGATAATGAGAGATATCTATCAAAAGAGCCCCGGGGCACCAACCCCGGGGCTCTCCAACGTGTCTTGCAGTTTCCCGCGCCGACTAACGACGACGACGCAGCATTACCAGGCCACCCAACGCCAGCAGCGCCAGTGACGCAGGCTCGGGCGTGGCCGTTATGATATAGTTGTCAATCTTCCAGTAGTCGTTGTTGTCGTAGCCCATCAGCCACATGCGGAGCATGTCACCGGCAGTGGCAATACCGCCGGGATCGGCGGCGTTCCAGTCTACGAAATACTCGTCGGGATGCGGATACTCCGTCCCGTCAAATGTGACGCCGGAGAACACGCCCGTCGCGTAGTTGAAGGTCCACGACACCGTGTGCCAGTCCGTGTCCGTCCAGGCGGGATCGCCGATAGGCGACCACCCGCCGGTCTGCCCGTCCGGCGTAGAGGAGACCCACGCCTGGTTGGCAGGGCCGGCCCCGCCGTCGAAGTGCATGTTCCCGACCGGGGCGAAACTGCCACCCTCCCCATCGTCGCCGTACAGCCTCGTACGGAAAAGACTGGTGGACCAGAGAGGGTCGTCCAGATTAAAGACGTCCTTGACATCGTACTGGAAGGTAACTAACGGGCCTCCAGCCGCCACAACGTCCGCAATCGGCTTCTCCAGGCGAATCTCACTTTGCCAGTTAGTGAGATCCACTGCCTGCACGCCCGGCAAACTCGGACCGTTGTCGGTGTTAACGACCTGGGCCCCGGCCAGGTCAGTCCCGACGATCACGCTCCAACCGTCCTGCGTGTCGAGATTGCCAAGCGCGTAGTCTTCGAAATCAATGACGAGTTGATACTCCGCCCCCGCAGAACTCGCCATTACCGCAACTGCTAGACAACAAACCCATCGCGCATGCTTCATTGGCTGTCCTCCTTTTCCGTGCAACCGCCTCTTACCAGAATATGGACGCCACAGGCCCTTTGGCGAAACCTCCTCGCCTGGGGGTCCGCCGAGCGAAAAGAGTAGCGCGACGCACCACGTCCGGTCCGTAGCACTCTCTCTCCAGAAGATGGGGGATCGACAACGTGTTCGCAAGCCCCCCCCGCATTGCGCAGGCTATCATGCGCCGTCTAACAAGTCAACTGTCCGTCCAAAAAACGCACCGCTCGACACCACCTGAAAGTGAAGTAACAAACGAACCGGCGCTAGCGCTAAGAGTGCGCCGGCAGATCCGCGCGCATCGGTCACGCCGCCTCGTAGCCGCCCGTTTCAACTGAGGCACCTGCGATAGAAAGACACCAGTTCGGAGATGATCAGCCACAACGGGACAAACAGGTCCGGAAGAGCCACGTGCCATAAGCAGGTTAAACAGAAACACTTAGGATGAGAATCGCCTGCGCCGCACTGATTGCCGGGTTGCCTCCCGAGCCGCATGGCGTACACTGTGTGCGATGCGACGGCATTCAACACGCACGCTGTTGTCTTCCGGTGAAGTTAGGGCGCCGCGCGGCAGGCGGCTGAATCGGTCGCGCTGGCCGGCTGCCGACAATTGCATAGCGCAAGCGAGAACTCCGCTGTGACTAACGACTTGCGTAGTACCGCTGTGATTATCAAAGAACACCAGGACCGGCTGTAGGAATATCGTTCACCCGTAACGCTGCAACTGTCATTTCTGAGAGGTGACGCCATGACACGACACACGATCTGGCCAGGGATACACATGGGCCTCGTTCTCACGGTGACGCCCGGCTTCTCGTCGGAGATCATTCCGGCGAAGGATGACCTGGTGATCTCACAAAATGCTGATATTCGGCCAGGAGTGTACACCGTACCGGATTCGATGGGCGACGGGGCGCTGCGCATAGAGGGCAACGGTATAACGGTTGACTTCAAGGGTGCAGTTCTTGTCGGATGCACACCGGCTCAGCAGCCGGACGATTACAGTGGAAAAGGAATCGTGCTGCGCGGCGAGAACATCACGCTCAGAAACGCAAGCGTGCGAGGATACAAGGTGGGCATCTATGCCCAGGGCTGCTCGGGCCTGGTGCTCGAGGACGTGGACGTGTCGGGTAACTACCAGAAGCACCTGCTATCCACGCCGGCTGCCGAAGACGGGAGTGACTGGATCTTCCCGCACCGCAACGACGGCAAGGAATGGATGAGCAACTACGGGGCCGGCTTGTACATCGAAGACGCGGCCAAGGTGACGGTTCGCCGGGTGCGGGCCCGCAACGGCCAGAACGGCATAATCCTCGACCGGGTCAATGACTCGAAGATTTACGATAATGACTGCTCCTTCCTGTCGGGTTGGGGCCTGGCCATGTGGCGCTCGAACCGCAATGTCATAACGCGAAACGCGTTCGACTTCTGCATTCGGGGTTATAGCCACGGCGTGTACAACCGCGGCCAGGACTCGGCCGGCATCCTCATGTTCGAGCAGAACAACGACAACGTCATAGCGGAAAACTCGGCTACGCACGGTGGGGACGGGTTCTTCGGATTCGGCGGGCAGGCGTCCCTCGCTGGATCCGACCGGACGGGTAACAACAACAACCTGCTGATAAACAACGACTTCTCGTACGCGGCTGCCCACGGTATCGAGATGACCTTCAGCTTTGATAACAAGTTCATCGGCAACCGCCTGGTAGGTAACGCCATCTGCGGCGTGTGGGGCGGATATTCGCAGGACACCTTGATCGCGGGCAATCTTTTCGAGGGCAACGGCGACAAGGGCTATGGTCTGGAACGCGGCGGGGTGAACATCGAGCACGGCGCCGGAAACGTCATCCGGGACAACACCTTCAAGGGGAACAAGTGCGGCGTTCACCTGTGGTGGGATGACGATGCCCACCTCCTGGAAGGCTCCTGGGCCAAGGCCAACCATCGCGGATCGACGGACAACACTATCGCCCACAACACGTTTGACGGAGACGCGGTGGGTCTGCACCTTCGCGAAACGACCAGGACACGGCTGCTCGGCAACAAGATGGCTGGCGTTAAACAGGAAATCGATGCCGACGCCAAGAGCAAACCAGAGAGTTCGCCTGGTTCCCTTGATGAGTGGCGGGCGCCGTCGTATCCCGTTCACGGTGAGAGACGCCCGGTCGGTGCCCGCAAGGAGCTCTATGGCCGGCAGCACATCATTGTTACCGACTGGGGACCGTACAACTTCACCGACGTGGCGGTGCACCCTGCGGTGATCTCCGGTGGGCAACAAGCCACTGTGCAGGTGCTGGGGCCCTCAGGCGAGTTTGCGGTGACCAAAGTCGATGGCGGTGTGAGCGTGTCGCCGACCAAGGGAACGCTACCCGGTGCGGTCACTGTCACCGCCCCGAACCGCGGCCTTCATACTTTCGCGCTGGAATTCGACATGCACGGCACGCCGCGGGTGGCCAAGGGCACGCTGCTGTGGGCCGAATGGGACGTGAAGTTCTTCACGTGGGACCGCGACAAGGACCCCCGCGAGCACGGCGAGGAATGGAACGCCCTGGTCAACGGCACACCGCTCGAGCAGCGCACCCTGCCGGTCATCGACTTCAAGTGGGGCGGTGGTGCTCCCGCCCAAGGGATACCGGCAGACCGGTTCGGCACCACGGCGACAACTACGTTGGAGCTGCCCGCCGGAACTTACCGAGTCTGGACCGTCTCCGATGACGGCATACGGGTCTGGGTGGACGGCGACACCGTCATTGACGACTGGACCTGGCATCCGCCAAAGGAGAACACCGCGACGGTAACGCTCGCGGGCGGCAACCACACTTTCCGCGTTGAGCACTTTGAGATTGACGGGTACGCCCAGCTTCAACTTCGGATAGAGCCCGTGCCGTAGGCAGACATGTCTGGTTGCTCGCGCGGACCGGCGGGGGCATCCAGAGGCACGCTGTCCCGGCTATCGGGTGAAGCCAGGCCACATGAAACCCGCTGAGCGCCCGCTCACCGGCAACGGTCGGGCTCATAGCCGTCCTGAGCACTCCGGACAGCATGGTTGCGGGTCGTTTGTCCCGGCCCGCCACGGGCGCCCAGGTGTTGGCCCGGACGGCCGCTACCAGGCCTGATGGCCTGGAACAGCTGGTGATCCACCGTCCTCAGTCACACTGCGCCAGGGGCGTGAGGGGGCCGGTAACGGCCTGGTGGTAGGCGGCGTAGTCACTCAGATCGACGTCGCAGTCCTCGTCCCAGTCGAACACTTCGCAGTCACCAGCGGCACACGTGCCGCTGCCCGAGTGGCATAGCTGGTAGTCGGCGAAGTCGAGCAGATCCACGTGGGAGTCGAAGTTGGAGTCGCCCTTGCAGTAAGGCTGGGGATCGAAGCTGAGGCCGTCAGTCCACATGGTGAACCCGGCGCCCCAGGTGTCGGCGTGGATCTCGATATACTGAATGTCGCTCAAGCTGGGCGAGCCGTGAGTGGTTCGGCCCCAGCCGGTCGACGGCGGTGGAGCGTTCAGCGGGATGGAATAGCTCCGCCACCCGCCCCGCGTTTCATTGAGCTTGTCAATCGCGACGCCACCGATGTAGTACCGATACTCGAAGTAGTTGTTATCAGCGTCCATCAGGCGGATCCAGGGGCTGCCGCCCTGGAATAGCTGGTCGTTGTCGGTGCGTAAGCGTATTTTCAGGTCATCCGCGTCCGACAGATCCCATCGGGCGGTAATGGTGGCCGGGTATCGAATCGAGGTGTCGAACCCGCCATCCGTGACGAACTTGATTGAGCCGGCGCCTACCGGGTGAAAGCCGGACGAAGTGTCGTCCTCGACGTAGGTGCTCTCCGCATCCGATCCTTGCGCCCAGGCGATCCAGTCATACGCGTTCAATTCGGTCATGTCCGGCCAGGGAACATACTGCAGGGCGCCGCCCACCGCTACCTGACGCTCGAAGACAGCCGTCTCGGTCTGCCCCTGCCAGTAGGCGACGTTGACCTCGGTGATGTCGAGCCAGGAGTAGTCCACACCACCGTCCTTTTCCACCCGGAAGTGCAATAGCCCGTTACTGCCGACCACAGCCAGGTAGCCGAAGGGGTTGGGGCGCAAAGTGTCGCCTGCGTAGGTGGTGGGCACCAGGTCGGTGTCGATGGGCACGTTGGGCAGTTCCCACTCTCCAAGTGCGTCTGTCGTGCCCTGAGCCTTGGCCTGGGTGGTGATCACCACGCCCTGCCCGGGGCGCTCCGCCTTCTGATACATGGTGACGGTGGCGTCCTGCAGTGGCTCACCGTCCACGCCCAGGAACCGCATACGGACGGTGTCCGGCATCGAATAGAGATATTGCCCGTAGTATCCGTGGGCCACGTCATACCAGTGGTTCATGGCCAGGGCCGAGTGGGCGGAGCAGAAGTCGCTGACTCCGTGCATCAGCCCGGCCACGGCCGAGTAGCCCTGCCCGCTGACCAGATTGCGGTCCCCCGGGAGGTCGAGTTGGTAGATATCTATCAAACCCAGTTGGTGGCCTTTCTCGTGCAGCAGGCCGTAGTCGATGTCGACGTCGGCATGGTAATAGGCCGATCCCACGCGAAGACTTCCGTCGCCGGCCCGGTAGCGGAAGGGAAATACGGCAAAGTGGATGGTTTCGATCACCGGATCGGCTTCGTAGTCGTGCAGCACTTCAAGCTTGTCGAAACGAACGCGCTTGTCGCTTCCCGCGTCGGCGAACAACCGGTTCATCTCGGCCATGTGCAGATGCAGCCAGTGAACGACATCGTCACTGGTTGCCTGCGGGTAGCCAGGCGTCTCTTCACGGTGGTCTTCCTCGTAGGTGCGGTCGACGTAGCTGAGGAAGCCCACGGCGTTGGTGTCGTCTGTCAGCGTACTGTTTTCGGGACGGTCGTCGGCGGTGTCGATGGTGAAGGACAGTTCGTGCGACAGGCCGTCCCACGTGCGGGTTATGGAAGTCGAAGTGGACTGCCCCGGAGCCAGAGACTCGGCCATGACCGGCACGCCGATCACGTCGCCGTCATAGCGCCAAGTGCCGTTCAGCGGTCCGGGCACAGTGGTCGTGCCGCGATTGCGGATGTGGGCGGTGTAAGTGACCGTGTCGCCAACTTCGGGGAAGCGTTGCGGCGCGCCGGTCTGCCCCTGACCCAGACCGGTTGCCGCGGTGAACCCATATGGCCCGAAGCCACTCGGGTCCGTGATGGTGTAATACGTGTAGAGGGGCGCATATCGCGGATAGCGCGGCGTACGTTCGATGTACAGCACGTGCAGGTCCGTCTCGTTGCGCGGGGTACGCGGGCCAACCGCTTCGACCTCGGTCTCCTCGCCGCCGCTGGTGGCTACCACGGTTATTGCGTAGTAATAGCTCGTGCCGTTGACGGCTGTGGCATCGCTGTAGGTCGTCGCCTCCGCATCGTGAATCGTGTCGATCGGCGTCAGGCCTGCCACGCTGCTGAACGGCGTTGTCTTGCGGTAGACGGCGAAATGGTCGAAGCCGCTCCCGGCGCTGTAGGGCCGCCATTCCAGAAACACCGCGTTATCGCCGGCGGTAGCCATCAGCCCGTCGGGGGCCGGTGGAGTGCTGTCGAAGGTCAACCCGTCGAACCAGAGGGTGAAGCCCGCATCCCAGGTGTCGGCATGAATCTCGAGGTAATTGATGTTGCTCACGTCCACGGTGCCAAACTCGGTCCGCTGCCAGAACGAGTCTCCGCTCAGGGGGATGTCGATATGCAGCCAGATGTCTCGCGCATCGTTGAGCAGTTCATAGGGTGGGCGGTATTCCCAATAGTCACTGGTCGTCGTGCCAACACGGATCCATGGAGACTGGTGCTGGAAGCCGAGGTTCGGGTTGACGGCGTAGACCCAGAATCTCAGCCGGGCAACGTTGGTGAAATCCCAGTTCGCGTCGCGGGCGACGGGGGTCCATAGCCACGTGTCGAAGGCACCGGTGGTGTCGTATTCGAGTGAGTAGCCGCCGACTACGACTCGCGAGGTGTCGTCCGTGATAGTCGACGTGTATGAGCCTTGAGTACCCCACTCCCACTGCGTGGCCGACTGCTCCGTAAGCGTGTCGGGACCGGGTGGCGGTGACGCCATGGCCAACCCGGTGAGGGTGGCCAGCAGAAAAGCAGGTGTTACCGTAACACAGCGTCGCGATGTCATGACTTCACTCCCCTACCGATGCTTTCCACTTTGTCGAGTGAACCGTAGTCGCGCCAGTGGAAATCCAACTGTCCAACTTCAGATTCCTTTATAGTCGATCGCCGTCTCAGACCCAAATCGTTTCTGATCGGTAACTGTCATCAGACAGGTGCAAGGACGCAGGATAGCGACTGGCGAGGTCGACTGCCTCTCTTATAACCGGCCTGCGCAGCGGGTACGTCTTGAATCGCGGCCCGACGACAGGCTAGGATAGTTACTGCAGCAATACCCGGTTATGGGGCTGCGGCGCCATCCGGGCGCACTCAGGCGTAACTGGCACTGGAGGGTCCACTATGAAGCGGCAGATGGGGCTGTTGACGGTGTGTGGTCTACTTCTCTTGTCGGCGGCAGGGCGGGCCGACGAACTCGAGGTGGTGTATCCACGGCTGCTGATGATCAACTTCGACCCCGTTCTGGAGAGCCAGGGGGACGCCCGCTTGCACAGTTGGGGCGGATGGAACAGCCCGTCTTACCTGACATTTTTTTATCTTAATGACTTTGAGGAAGCCAGCCACGGACTGGTTCAGGGCCGCCTGACACGATGGATCAACGCCGACGTATACCCACTCAAGAGTGACGGATTTCGCTACACGGACGAGGTATACATCCCGTGCAGGCTGACCTGGTCCGGCTGGCACCAGCCGGACGGCGTCGACTACCGGGCCATCGCTCGTGACTACGACCTGGCTCGCAAAGTGGATTCCGGCGAGATTGACGAGGTTCTAATTCACGGCGCACCGTATTTCGGCTACTGGGAGTCGACCATGGCCGGCCTGGGCGGTTACTGGTGCAACTCCGGGCCGCAACAGCGCATCGCCTGCTCGAAGATCTTCGTCATGATGGGCTTCAACTACGAGCGCGGCGTGGCTGAGATGATCCACAGCTACGGCCACCGGGCCGAGTCGATCATGTCCGAGGTATACGACGGTTGGAACGTCAACGGAGACCGGACAATCTGGGACCGCTTCGGGTGGAACATCGGGCAGACTTCGATCTCCTCGGTATACGGAATTGGCAGCGTCCACCTGCCGCCCAACGGTGACGATCACTACGACTACGCGAACCCCCAGACCGTAACCAGCTACGCCCCCGATTGGATGGACAACTTTCCCGACTTCACCGGCGCGACAGCCTCGGTGAGTCGCAACACCTGGGGCGCGTCCGGCGGCTGGGACTGGCATCGCAACTTTCTGAAGTGGTGGTACGCGCACATGCCCCATATCGCGGGGCGCAACAACCACGATGGCTACGACCGACTGAATAACTGGTGGGCGTACCTGCAGAACTTCAATGAGTACGCCGAGAGCGGTGGGAGCCATCTGCCCGGCGGGGAAGCACCGGCCGCGGAGCCGAACCCGATACCGCCGACTCCGGTTACAGTCGACGAGCGGGACGATTGGGCCCCGAAGGTGAACGCCAGCGGTCGTCTGGTGTGGCACGGCGCGGACGGCGACGATTTCGAGATCTACTCGTCCGAGTCGGACGGCAGCGACCTGGTGCAGATCACGCAGAATGAGCACTCGGACGAAGACCCGCAGATCAACGCGGCAGGCCAGTTGGTGTGGCAGAGATTCGACGGCCAGGACTACGAGATCTTCACGGCCAATGCGGACGGAAGTGCCGTTGTACAGATTACCAACAACGCGGTGGACGACTGGCACCCGGACATCAATGACCTGGGGCGAATCGTCTGGGATTCATTCGACGGGCTGGATTACGAAATCCATAGCGCCAACGTCGACGGAACCGACCTGGTACAGATTACCGACAACGGCGCAGCCTTCCCGCAACGCCCGCGCGAGGATGTCTGGCCGCAGATCAACAACTCGAACCGGGTGGTGTGGTTCGGGTTCGATGGCAACGATTGGGAGATATTCAGCGCCAACCACGATGGCAGCAACCTGGTTAACGTGTCCAACGACTTCCACGAAGATGTGTATCCCCAGCTCAACAACTCGGGTCGCGTGGTGTGGTTCCGCTACCTGAGTGACAGCAGCAGCGATATCTATAGCGCCGATGCGACCGGGGGAGGCGTCGTCCGGGTGACAGACAACTCCTGGCACGACTGGCATCCGCAGATCAGCGACAACGGGACAGTGGTATGGATGTCGCGGCCGGTGCTCGACTGGGAGGTATTCTCGGCCAACGCACTGGACGGCAGCCTGACCACTCAAATCTCGGACAACACCAATCACGATCAGTATCCGCAGATCGACGCGAGCGGTCGCATAGTCTGGCAGGGTTTTGACGGGCTCGACTGGGAGATTTACGGGTGGGATGCGGACACGGTCTACCAGATAACCGACAATGACTTTGACGATCGGGCCCCCAGAATGAACGACAGCGCCCGAATCGCCTGGCACTCCAACAGTGCCGCCGGCGCGGTGAGCGACAGCACGGAGATCTTCAGCGCGCCACTGGGCATGAACCTGCCCGACGGGGACGAAGACGGCCTGCCTGATGACTGGGAGGTACAGAAGTTCGGCGACCTTACGCACGTCGGTGAGGCAGACGAAGAACCGGACGGGCTGACCAACCTGGAGGAATTCGAAAACAACACTGATCCGCTCGACGCCGACTCCGACGACGATGGCCTGAGCGACGGCGAAGAGGTGCACGTCTTCGAATCCGATCCGAACGACGGCGACAGTGATGACGATGGCCTGGGCGACGCGGCCGAGGTCGCCGCCGGCACCGATCCCGGCGACCCCGATAGCGACGATGACACCATCCCTGACGGCTGGGAGGTGGATCGCGGGCTGGACCCACTGACTGACGACGCGGACGGCGATCCCGACAACGACGGTTTCAGAAACCGGGAGGAGTTCGAGGCAGACAGCGATCCGCTAGCGCCGTGGTCCACGCCGCTTCCGCCGCCGGTGGGCAGTGGGCTCGAGTTCGACGGGGTGGACGACTTCGTTGATCTGGGTGACGTGGCCGTCTCGGGGGCGGCGCTCACCGTTGAAGCATGGGTGCAGCCACAGACCACCAGCTCGGCTCGCATTCTCGAGAAGCTGGAGGACTACGGTATCCAGTTCACCGGGAACAACGTGGTGCGGTTCTTGACCAAGCACGGCTTCACGTGGGACTACCTCGATGGAGAGACGGAGAATGACGCGGGTCAGTGGGTGCACGTCGCATGTACGCTGGACGGAAGTCTGAAAACGGTCTACGTGAACGGGGAACGCGATGGGCAGAAACCCTATGACTACGACGTGAGGGTGACGTCGAACAACCTGATACTGGGGGCCAACTCGCCCAGTGCCAGCCAGGGTTTTCTTGCGGCCCTTATGGACGACGTCCGCGTCTGGAACGTGGCTCGCAGCCAAGCGGAGATCCAGGCGGCAATGAACTCGGCCCTGACCGGGGGCGAACCCGGTCTGCTCGGCTACTGGGACTTCGAGGAAGGCAGCGGGCAGACGGTCTTCGACCTGGCCGGCGGTCACGACGGTCGCCTGGGCACCGACAGTGCTCCCGATGATAGCGACCCCGCTTGGATCGATTCGGAGGTGGCCTTGAGCCCAATGGCGGGCGAAGGCCCGGCCATCAGCGATGTCGTGTATCCAGCCTCCGTCGCATCTGACTCGGTTGCCGTGGTCACCGCGACCATCAGCGACGCGGACACCGGCGGAGACGGAGTCGCCGACGCGACTCTGTACTACGCTTTCGACTGGCCCTTCAACGACTACGAGGTGGCCGGTGCAGGTCCGGGCGGCTCGGGTGATGGTACCTGGAGCTTCTCTGTCCCCGCGCTGGGTGCGAGCGGCCATGGCGAACGGCTCTGGTTCTTCCTCCGTGGCGCTGACGGAGCGGGCAATCCGACATACGCCACCAACGACGAGGCGCTGTACAGCATCCTGATCGGAACACTCGCCGATTCGGACGAAGACGGTGACGTGGATCTCGATGACCAGGCCGCGTTTCATGGCTGCCTGACCGGTCCGGGCGGCAGTCCACCGGGTCCGGGGTGCGACCTGTTTGATTTCGGCATCGACGACGACGTGGACCTCCGCGACTTCGCGGAGTTCCAGCAAGCCTTCACCGCGTCCGGTCCTTAGTGTAGTGCCCCAAATCTACCGGATCGTAACGAGCCGGGAACGTCAGTTCGCGCGGACGCCCGAACGTCGACGACGCAGCCTCTACGCGTCGATTGAAGACGCGGGAGTCACTGAGGCACTGAACCAGTTGGCCTGCATTGACTGCTCGCCGCA
>JANQGB010000456.1 GCA_028277545.1 Phycisphaerae bacterium
AAGTCACACATATTGACTGCGCCTAGCCGCCTGACCCCGGTGAACCGGGTGTCTTATTCTCGAGTTGCTCCAACGTACTCTCCACTGCCTGCTTCTGCCCGCTGGTCAACGACACGTTCTGCAGGGCATATTCTCCGAGCCGTCGTAGCTGGGCCCGCGCCCGGCCGGTCATCGCCTCGCGAGGCGGGGGTGATACAGCCGTGGAGGGCCGATACCAACTGCCTTTGAAATCAAACAGCACTTCGACCAGGTCGGGATCGAGCTGCTCAGGCAGCCCCTTCATAAGCAGTCTCTCACAACTCTGGAGCAGCCCAGGGTCATTGCGATGCTTCACGACATCCGAGCGCATCCAGGACTGCTTGGTGCTTCTTTCGTAGGCCTGGTCCAGCAGGTACTTCTCGAACAGCTCCAGGGCGGGGGTGCTGCCGTTGTGGACCACGGCCGTGACCACCAGGTTCATATACGAGTCGTCCGGGTCGGTGTAGCGGTCCCAGAACTTGATCACCTCCGGGGCGGGGGGGCGAAGCTCGGCACAGGCTTCTATCAGCAGCTCGGCTCGCGACGGCTCCCTGAGGAAGGACTTGTCCTGCGTCAGGCCCACAAGTACGGCACGGGCGCTGGGGGCCTTGTTGCCGGAAAGAGCCTTCATGATTCGGGCCACGCGCAGGTCGCCGCGCACACTATCATAGGCCTGTTGGCTGTCTAGCCGGTCGAGGAACCTCGCCGAAGCCAGCGACTGCCCCACGGCCTTGTGCCCGTCGGCGTCATCGGCCCGAGCCAGCCCCACCGCAGCCGTCACCAACTCGCCCGGGTCCTTCGAAGTCTGCAGCGTGGTGATAGGATCGTCAGCCATTACATTCCTCTCTGCGGTCGGAGTTCCTTGTTCTTGCAGGCTGCAGCC
Source organism: Phycisphaerae bacterium (assembly GCA_028277545.1). GTDB lineage: Bacteria > Planctomycetota > Phycisphaerae > UBA1845 > UBA1845 > JANQGB01. The sequence continues at coordinate 902 of JANQGB010000456.1, forward strand.
TGTCTGCAAAAGAGCGAGGCAGGCACAACCAATCAGCCATTTCACGTACGCTGTCATATAGCCAGATCCAACAGCGGACTCTGGCGCACGGCCAGAGCCTGGAGGATGTCGAAATCCGCCGCGTTGGGAGGGGGTTCGTTATAGTGCATGACGTTGTTCACTCGCGGATGCCACAGCCCGTCGCAGAACATCCCGTTGCCCGCTCCCAGCTTGTCGTCTGTCAGGGCCGCTATCTGGCCGCCGGCGGCCGGGGCCAGTGTCCCCACGTTCCACTGTCCGCTCAGCGTGGCATCGTCAATCTTCTCGACGCGATGGCCGAGGTTGAACATGTGCCCCACCTCGTGGGCGATGGTCGCACCGTAGCTGATAGCCCCGGTAGTACCGGGGTTGGCCCCGCAGGCATTGGTTATCACCATGCCGTGCAGGTCTGGATGCCCGTCTCGCGAGAAGCCGTCGATAATCTTCATCGACACCTCGACGGCGTCGGCCTCCGGCTTGAGGCCCGTAGGTTTGATCCAGGCGCTGCTGGGCGTTCCATCGTCGTCCACAGTAACGGCGGCGCGCTGCCCCAGGCTGCTGTCAGGCCACAACTGGGCCTCGCCGAGCGCACCGGGTCCACCTTGGATGTAGGTGAAGTTCAGCACATTATCACGATAGTTGAAGGTCAGCCCTTCCTCCTTCTGATCCGTGGTGGGATTGACAGTGTACTTGCGCTTGACGTTCTCCTTGAAAACGCCGGTCACGTCGGTTGTTGTAGCACTGGACCCCCTGCGAATCGTGACGTTGGTGTCCGCCACCAGCTCAACGCCCAACTGACGAAGGTAGATGTTGGCGATCTTGCGGTGCTTCTCCACGTCCGGCGGCGTGCTGAGAGGTTTGCTCTTCTTCCAACTGAGTAGCGTAGCTTTTCCCGTCAGCAGGTTGAACCGGCAAGGGAGTTTCTTGAGGGGCTTGACCAGGGCCCGATACTTGGTGAGCACTTTGCCGTCAAAGTGAACACCGAGAACAACTTCCCCGTCAGCGGTACCGCGGACCAGCACCTTCAGGCCCTTGTCGGCCCGGTCCGGCTTGGCTGCGTCCTTGGCGACAAAGGCCACTTCTCCGTCGCCGCTTATCTTGCGCCATTCGAGCCGTTTGTCGTCTTCGGTGAAGTTCAGAGTCGACGGAGCGTACATGGTGTACATGATCTTGGCGGCGGTATTGGTGGTCGCCTCGTCTGCAGCCAGGATAGGTATGACGGGTGGGTTGTGTATGGTGTTGATTGCTGAGGTGGCGGATATGCTGGGCTCGTCAACCGGATTCATCTCCTGGTCCGCGTAAGCGATGGCCGGCAGCGTGGGCCACTCGTCGCCCGAAAACAGCGGCACCACCGGCACAATGCCCAGATAGGCGCTTTTCCTGACGCCCGAGACCGTCGACCACTGCACGGCGCCCTGATGTTCGCGAGACGCCAGAATGGTGTTCGGATCGTGCCGTTTGTATCTGCCCTCGGCCTTGAGGTACACGGTCCAAACCAGGGTGTAGTTGCCCGAGGGCACCGTGGTCCGCTTGCGGATTTCCTGCTTCCAGCAGTCCCCGCGCTTGTGAATCTCAAACTCGATCGCACCCAGCGAGGGCTTGGGATCCGCCTGGTCAAGGCAATCAAACCGCAGCTTGACAGTCTTGTCGCGCGCGGTGAGCTTGCCTTCAGAGTACGTGCTCTTGCCCCTGAGGTTCTTGCTCCAGTTCAGAGCGACCACACGGTTCTCGGGTATGGTGAAGTCCTGATCCTTGTTGCCAACTTCGACTGGATCATCTGTACCCGACGTGAGGGTGGCCTGAAAGCGGACCTTGTCGGCCACCGCTTGCTTGGCGTCGATGGAAAACTCGACCCGCTTGAGTACTACCCTTACTTTGACATTGAAAGGCATATTGCCAGATCCCGTGTTGTCGCTCTATCACCTTGCCCAAGTGGGGCCTGACGCTCACTTACCGGTCAGCAACCGTGAAGCTCAAGAAGCTTGTCCTTGGTTGTCTGATCGGGCTCACCCGTTTCCTCCAACCCGTTCTTCCGCTGAAACGCCGTCAAGGCGGCGGCCAGGCCCGGCGTCATCTTGTCGCCGAAATCCCCCGGATCAAAACTGAGGTTGAACAGGCGCTGTTTCACACCCGCGAGTTCCGTGATGGGCGCTACGTGTCCTAGTTCGACTTTAATCTCCTCTTGCTCGTCCGTACCGGGATTGAGAATCAACTTGCCGGTGCGAGCGTTTCCCGGAATCGGCACCTCGATCCTGCCGTCCGCGTCCGACGTGCCTTCCGTATGCTCGCCATCGACGATCAGCGTGTAGGGCACGTTGGCCCGGGGCGTATCCTCTTTGGCCTCACCGGGTTCCGGCTCCTTGTCGCCGCCGACAAAGTCGCCGCCGGCGGCCTGTGCTTCCTCACCCTGTTCCTCACCTTCTTCCTCATCAGGCTCCGGCGGTTCCACCAGACGCATGCGGAAGAGAGCCGGTTCACCCTTTCGGCGAAAGCGATGGTGCTCCTCGGTCGCGCCTGCTTCCTGCTTGGCCTTTAACTCCGGAATCGTCACCCGATCGTCGGGCAGCAGAACGTTGGGATTCTCGCGGGCGGACTTCAACTCCGAGTTGGCCGCGTCATTCCAGATCGTCTCCCAGAAATGACCGCTGCTCTTGGCAATCGACGAGATGCACTCACCCTCTCGCACCACGTGATCGCCCGTGCCCACCGGGCCCGTGCCCTGCTGGGTCTCTTCCTGCTGGCTCTGGGCTTCCTGTTGCGCATCTTGTTCGGACGATGGCTGGCTCTTCGGGAGGGCAGTCCCACCCGGTATTGCCGGCGGCTGTCCGGCCGGCCCGCTGGGTATGTCAGACATCACACTGGCCTCCGCTGCATCCGCTAGGATCCTGACTCGCCGGGTGCCACGGTCTTTTGATCAAGCTGCTCGAGCGTGTCTTCAACGGCCTGTCGCTGCTTTCCGTCCAGCTTCACGTTACTGAGCGCGTATTGTCCTATCTTGCGCAACTGGGCACGCGCTGAAGCACCCAACTCCGCCGGGTTAGGGCAGGAGATCAGGTTCGACGGCCGATACCAGGTCTCTTGCCAGTCAAAGAGGACCTCCACCAGGTTGGGGCGAAGGTGTTCCGGCAACCCGCCTTCCAACATTCGCTCGCAACTGCGCAGCAGCGGCGTATCATTGCGATGCGGCAGCAGGCTGACCCGCATCCAGGATATCTTGGTCTCATCGTCGTAGGCCTCGTCGGCCATGGTCTTCTCGAGCAGTTCCAGCGCCGGCGCCGTGCCGTTCTCCAACAAGGCGTCGATGACCAGCGTTACGTAGACATCATCCGCGTCAAGGTGCTTCTGCCAGAACTTGACGACCTCCGGTGTGGCCGGGCGTATTACCACGCTGGCCTCGATCAGAAGCTCCGCCCGGGAGGGGAAGTCGAGGAACGAAGGGTTCTGGGTGAGCGAAACCAGTACCTCGCGAGCGCTGGGCGCCTTGTTCTCGGCCAGCGCATCCAGCACCGAAGCGACTCGCAACATCCGCCGGGGACGCTGGTAATCCTCCTCGCTGTCCAGCCGCCCCAGGAACGCGGTGGACTGCAGCGACTTGAGCAGCGTTTCGTGCTCGCGCGGCTCCGCGCCGCGGGCCAGGGTAACTGCCGCGACGACCAGTTCCGCAGAGTCTTCCGAACTCTGTAACACCTGGGCAGGATCGTCATCCATAGTATTCTTCCTTTGCTGAGCTTGGTAACCGCCGGAAGCCGCGCATCGGGCCTGCAAAAGAATGACGCCCACGGCCAGCCACCACAGTCGCCCGGGCAACATCATGGCGCGAAATCCAGCAGCGGACTCTGCTGTACAGCCTGCGTCTGCAGCAGGTCGAAGTCCTGGTTGATGTGGGCGACGCAAAGCCAGCGCATCACGTTCTGAAACCTGGGATGCCACAGTTCGTCGCACCACAGCCCGTCATTGGCGCCAAGGTTTCCCTGCCCCTGCCGCAACTGGGCGATCTGCCCGCCGGCAGCCGGCCTCAACGTTCCCGCATTCCATTGGGCTCGCAACCCGGCGTTGGTGATCTGTTCCACCCGGTGCCCGAGGTTCAGCATGTGGCCCACCTCGTGAGCAACTGCCACTCCATAGCTCAGGGCGCCGCGGGCGCTGCCCGGATTTGCTCCCATGGCGTTGGTGATGACCATGCCGTTCAGGCCGGCCCGGGGCGACGGCGCCGCCGGGGCAGGCCATCCCCGAATAATCTTCATGGTGATGGTGCCGGCCGCCGTGTCCGGGGATACGCCCGAGGGCAGAATCCAGGAACTGCTGGGCGTGCCGTTATCGGTCACCGTGGCTGCCGCTCCGAGCTTGCTGTTAGGCCAGTAGACCGCCCAGCCGCCTGTCGTGGCAGCGGTGCCGGAGTGGATGTACATGAAGTTCATCACGTTGGCCCGGCTGTTGAACGCCAGAATCCGCTCAGATCTCGGGTCGGACACGCCTCGGGTATCACCCCGCCGCACGCGAATGCGGAAGATGCCGGCGTGCGGTGTGCTTGTGACGGTGCGACCCGTAGGCTGGTTGAGAGTCGCGTTGGTGTCGGCCGCCAATTCGACGCCGGTCTGCCGCAGGAAGCGCGTCGCTATCTCGCGGTGGCTCAGGGCGTGGTCCGGCGTGCTGATCGGCGTGTACCGGAACCGGTCCCCAGCCGGGCCGCGCGGGCCGTTGAGAATGTTGAATCGACAGGGGATCTTCTTCAGCGGAGCCACGATCGCCCGATAGGATGCCACCAGCGTGTTGTTGAAGTGGACGCCGATGGTGACCGGCCCGTCGGTAGTGCCGTACGCCATCACCCTTAACCCGCGGTTCTCCGACCCCGCCGGGTCGGTCGGGTTGTACTTGGTGAAAGCAATGTCCCCCGTGCCGGCAGTCTTCCTCCAGGTCAGCCGCCGATCGTTCTCGCTGAAGCGCTCGGTGTCCGGCCAGTAGAAGCTGTATTCGAGCCGGGCGGCGTTGCGATGGTTGGCATAGGCAGCAGCGTCCAACTGGGCTGGCGTAGCGGCCGCTATCACTTCCGCAGCCGGCGGAGCGGTTAAGCGAGGGATGATCGGTGGATTGGGAATCACGTTGATGGGATCGGTGGCAGTGACCAGCGACGCCGAGCCATTGCGCCGCACGTTGCCCGCGGCGCGAATGTGACGCGGACGGCGCGGCAGGCGAGCATCGGCCGGCACGGGACGGACCGGACATATTTCCATGCGGAACTCACGCCTGCCCAGAAGCGTGTTGTAGCGCACCGAGCCCTGGTGCTGGCGGGCGAAGACCGCCCAGGGGGGCCGTCTGGTCCGCTGGGCGCCGGCCGCCAGGCTGGTACCCCAGACCACGTAGATGTTGTCGGTCGAGAGAATCTCGTGCTCAAACTCACGCCAAGGCCAGGTCAGCCGGTACGTGAAGTTGCCCAGCCGCGTGCCCGCCTGATCAGTGCAGACCAGAGTGAACTGGGCTGTGTTCTGCCGGCGAATGTTGGCCTGGGCCGACCATCCCAACTGAATGTCCGGCGTGGTTCGATAGTCGAATACCTGGGCCGAGTTTCCGATCGCGGTGCGTACTCCGCCTACCGTGACAGCGGCGTTTATGGTCGCCCTGCCGACACCGGC
>JANQGB010000463.1 GCA_028277545.1 Phycisphaerae bacterium
AGCCACGCCAGCGGCGCTCCGATACCTGCCTGACCAGCCATACAACGGCAAACACGGCGAAGACGGCCAGCACCGGCACGATCACCAGGCGATAACGGCTGGCGTTGAAGAAGACGATAACCGACACTGCACCGGCCAGTGCGAAACCGGTCGCCAACAACCTGTGAGGTTGGCCGCGGATGCCGACGCAGATGCCTAATACCGCCAGGGGCAACAGCACGCCAAACGGAAATCCGAACGAGCCCCACCGCCAGGTCATCAACCGCAGCGTGGCCGAGAGGCTGCTGTGGAAGTAGGGGTCGAGGACGCGAGGTACCTCGAGAGCGTTGGTGAACAACCTGGCCTTGCGCAATGATGCCGCCAGGAAATCGCCGGGTTGCTCGCGAACGTAGTCGGCCACGCGCCGCACGTAATACCGCTCGGCCGCGGCCGGCGTCACGTGTCCGTCGGCGTGAGGCAGCCGCTGCATGCGGTCCCATTCGAGCCCTGGCCGAATGGCAATGGTGCGCCGGGATTCTGGGTTGTTGCCGATAAAGAGGTTGATCCCGCCCAGCGACGCGATTGGCACGAACTCGCCGCAGGCCCGGTAGTTGCGCACGGTAACCGGTATGATCGGCAAGACCGTGCCGGCCAGGAGCAACACCGCCGCTGTCAGCTTACGTCGCCAGCCTCCCTGCCGGATGGCTACTACGATCAGCCAACACAGCACCAACAGCAGGAAGAAAGGCGCCACGGTAGGGCGTGCCAGAGCGGCCAGGCCCAGGCTCAGGCCGCAGACCAGCCAGGCGTGCCAACTTGGTGTCATGGTGGCTCGGATAGCGGCCAGCAGTGACAGCAGGTAGCAGAAGACTATAAGTCCCGAGGTCAGCAGCCGGCTATCGAAGAACACCATGGGCCCGTACAAGGCGACGATGACACCGGCGGCCAGTCCTACTCGCCGATCGAAGAGCCGCCGCCCCAGCAGGCAGGTCAGCACACAGGTCGCCCCCCCGAGTATGGCCTGCGCGATACGGGCTGCCACCACGCTGCCACCGGTCAATATGTGGTTCAGCGCCAGCAAGTACGGATACAGCGGTGGGGCGGTGAAGGCGCCGTTCCAGGGATCATCACCGCGGGCCAGATTGCGGGCCAGGTCCAGGTAGACGGCTGAGTCCAGAACGGGGTGGTCCATGCTCGGATCGTTGCCGGCGCTGAAGATATACAGCAGCCGCACGACCAGGCCGAGTCCTCCAACAGCGAGCAGGGCGCGGTCAAGGGCGGGCGGTCTGGACGATTCCTGTGGCACGGGGTCATCGTAGTTGTGTGACGTGAGCGCTGCAACAGACGGCCGTCATGCCGTATCGCGGTCAACGTGCGGGGTCGCGACAGGGCTGTTGTTGGCGGTACAGGTCCGCACGGGCGCGTATGGCGGCTGCCACACCCCGGTCGCCAGCCTGTCGGGCGAAGCGAGCGGCCTTGCTGGCCGTGCTGACGGCCTGCGTGAATTGACCGTTACAGGCCAGTGCGGCGGCCAGGGTGTCCAGGTATCGGGGAATGGCTCGCCCCGACGCTACTCGCCGAGCCAGCGCCAGGGCACGCTGGCAGTCCCGCCGCGCCTCGTCCGGAGAGGTGGCCAGGTTCCAGGCCAAGGCGTCCAGAATGTCCGGGTTGCTGGTTCCGCTGGCGGCGGATTCCAGCACATCGAGGGCCTCTGCCTGCCGTCCTGCGAAGACCAGGGCGCTGGCCAGGCCGAGGTGGTATTCTGGCCGATCGTGGTAGTAGTGAATGGCCTGCCGGTAATGGTCGATTGCCCGGCCGAATCTTTGCTGGCGGGCCAGCGCGCTGGCCATCGTGGCATGAGCGTCCGCATGCGCTGGATCCAACTCCACGGCCCGCTGGAGTTCGTTCATTCCGTCGTCGCGCTGGCCCGCCTGAGTTAAGGCCCACCCAAGGGCTATGCGGGCGTCAGCCATGTCGGGCTCCAACCGCACGGCCGAGCGTCCCAGACGAACCGCGTCGTCCCGGCGGCCTTGCGCGAGCGCCACTCGGCTCAGCGAGACGTGCAGTTTGGCGCTGTCAGGTGTGCGTCGCAGAGCGTGACCAAGGGCCCGTTCGGCGCCCGCCAGGTCGCCTTGCTGCTGCAACCTCCCACCAACGCAAT
>JANQGB010000492.1 GCA_028277545.1 Phycisphaerae bacterium
GGGCCCGCAAGACAGCCGTATAGCCGGGATACGGGTCTTGGCTGGCATAGGCCTTCCACGCGGCCAGCACGCCGAGCAGGATCGACACCAGCATCATCAGCACCGTCGAGAAGGACTGTGTGACGGCAAGCGGGTCTTCAAGAAGGGCCTGCATGGCCAACTGGTCCGCCACCTGCCACTGGCCGCTGGTCACGTACAGGCGGTAGAGCGCGATGGCGAAATGGTAGGGCAGCAGCACGGCCACATAGACGAGTGCCACCAGGACGCCGATCAGCTTGCGCGAGACCCGCCAGTGGTTGACGTTGCGAACCAGGTGCCCGGCGACAAAGGCCAGCCCGACATTCCCCGCCGAGACGAAGAACGCCACCTCGATGGCATCGGCCAGCGTCCGGATGCCCTGGGCGAAGAAGCTCGCCAGCAGGAACGCCTCGATGGCCAGGACGAGCGCAAGCCACAGCCAGGTGACCAGATCCGGGGGGGCAGGCCGGGCTTCGCGACCGATCCCCTGCTCCAGCTTGAACAGATCGTAGTCATCGGTCGCTCTGTCCTGCTGAATGCGGGCTCGGCGCTTCTGCTGCTCGGCGTGCCGCTTCAAGGCGGCATCATCGACATGCGCATCATCGCGGATCGCCATGAGCCGCGATCGCCGCACGCTGGCATCGGCCAGGGCACGTTGCAGCTCTCGATTGACGCCGAGAACGGCCGCGGCGATGCGGCTGGCGATCCGGTCCAGCGTCACCGACCCGGCGAATTCAAAGAGTTGGAAGTATTGCTTGCGCAGCCGGGCACCGAGTCTGTGGCCGGCGCCGGCGGCCTCTTCGTTGGTGGGCGTGCGAAAGCGGCGGCCGGCGGCAGCCACGCCGGCGGCGACACACATCACGCCGGCAAGGCCGGCGACGGTAGCGAGCAGGCTGGACATCTCGGGGTCTCCTTTTGGCGCGAGGGCGGCGGCGCCTCAGGAGCGCGCACCACCGGTACCGCCAGGATCGACCCCTTCGCGGGATGGCGAGTTGACAGTTGTTGAACCTCGTGGACGGGGCGCCTGCGCGCCCTGTTCAGGAGGATGGAGCTCGGGTTAGGCGCGACCGGGCGGGTGCTGCGCCACGACCCGGTAGTGCTTTCTCAGCAGAGCCCAGTCCCCGGACAGCGCCCCTTCGACCCGGCGGCTTCCGGGGCTCAGATGCTGTGCCAGGCTGTCCAGCAGGTTGAGCATGGTGTCTTGGCGCGTCATGTCGAGTTGCGGCACATGCTGACGAAACCGCAAACTCTCATAGAGTTGGGTAGGAACGACGTTCGGTTTCGTCAGTAGAACCAAGAGGTGGTATTCGCCAGGCTGCTCATCCGGCGGTATCGTCAGCGGCTCTTCCGCGGGAACTCTGGTCGGCATCTCCCGCACCTGGAGCACACAGTCCTGAGAATACCGGGTATCCGGATAGAGACACACGTAGTCATCATCGAACCTGCTGAAGACGATGTAGCTCCAGCCAAATTCCGCTTGGAATTCGATGAAGAAACGGTCTTCCGGCAAAAAGGTGTCAATGTGCTCCTGGTGTAGCGGTGCCGCGGAAGCAAGATGCGCATGTCTCGACGCACTGTCGCCGAGGGATGGCTTCGGCGGCAGACCGGACTCGGCGGTCCAACGCGGATTGTCGGCTGGCCTGACGAGCCGGAGATAGGCTTGCGAGCTGATGGGGGTCGAACTGATCAACGATTTCCAGTCCGTCTTTTCACCAATCCGAGCGATGCTATCAAGGTAGAGATGTTCGAACTCATCAAATGATTTGCAAGTCCACCAATGTGGTTCAGTATTTGTCATTTTGGCTAAATCTTTTAGTTGATGAGAAGGTAACTCAGAGCTGTTTTTCCATTTAGAAAACGTGCTTTTGTCAACACTTACCTCGGCAGCGAAATCAAGATCGAGGTTGAATTTGGGATCGTGTTGCTTGATCAATTCGATTTTCTCTTTAAAGTCGCGTATTGATATATCTGGCATCTTCAGGTTGCTCCTCTTCAGCAGTTCGCTGACCTGGCTTCGTGCTTTGACCTCGGGCTGGCCATGGAAACGCAGGCCGCTGCCATTCCGTCGGACGCAGGGGCACCTGGCCCGCTGTCCGGTTGTTCGCGCCAGGGCTCAGCCGCCGATCCGCCAATGGAGAGCCTCCGCCGACGGCCGCCGCGCCAGGATCATGTCTCTGTAGCTTGCAAGGGTACCCGTGCGGTCGCGATGGAAGTTGTCTCGATGGCCGACGACATCGGGATCGAGCGTCACGCCACCGCAACTGGCCAGCACCACGGAGGTCTCGCGGACAC
>JANQGB010000541.1 GCA_028277545.1 Phycisphaerae bacterium
TTCCTCCTGGGCGTCTCCGAGAACGTACAGGTGGCCCTGGTCTCCAGCCACCTGAGTCCGCAACGGATCGATGTCCACCACCACCGCATCTAGACCGGATCCAGCCAAACTGTCCGCCACCTGCTGGCCCATGCGACCGTAACCGCAGACGATCGCGTGGCCGTTCAGGCCCGCAATTTTCCGTTCCAATTGTCTGCTCCCAAGAATCTGCCTGACCTTTCCCTCCACCACGGCCGCGACGATCAACGACATGGCCACCGCGCCGCTTGTCAGTCCGCCGATGATGACGAAGATGGTCCAGACCTTCCCCGCGCCTGTCAGCTCGTCCCCGCCCACGACGTGGTAGCCGACGGTTCCGATGGTAATGACGGTCATGTAGACCGAATCAAGCGCCGTGAGATTCTCGATCAGGCGGTAACCGATGGAGGAGACGATCACAAAGATGATGAAGACGGTGATGGCGATCGCCACCGCCAGATACGACGGGGACGGCCGGAGTCTGCGAACGGTGTTCTTTGCCTGGGTTGACATGACCGATGGACTATTACTCTGTTTCCTAAGATCGGAAACCCGCGGGCCGGATCTTGAAGAAGCTGCTTCTCTACGAACCATTGAATAAATAGTCGTAGTCGTTAGTCAGCCGGTCGAGCTGTTGAAAAAACCTCCAGGATGACGGAGAGGATCGTAAAACACAGCGTTTGGCGGCAAACGGGCCAGTTCGACAGTTGTTGAGAAGCTGTGAGTTGAGGGCGCGGAAGGCGTCTGACGTGGCGGCGGTATCGTCCGGTCGAGCCGGAAGGGGACCCAAGCGAACCAGAGGGCTGTCGCGCTAAAAGTCATTTGACCACGCGGAACTGACAGGTTGCCCACGACAAGGCCGACAGGGATCGCTTGCGGGGAGGGGGGGCCTCAGCGGCGGGCGTCGCGGATCTCGTGGGTGAGTTGCTGGATGGCGGCGTGGAGGGACAGATCTTCCCGGCGGAGGCTCTCGATGGTTCGGTTGGCGTGCAGGACGGTGGTGTGGTCTCTGCCGCCGAAGTAGCCGCCGATTTCCTCGAGGCTGTGGCGGGTGAGGTTCCGGGCGAGGTACATGCAAACCTGGCGGGGCAGGGAGATCGACTTGGAGCGCTTGCGGCTTTGCAGGTCGGCCAGGCGAACGCCGAAGCGCTTGGTGACCGCGTCGATGATCTGCTCGATGGTGACTTCTCGGGCGCGGGCGGGGGCGTCGAGGCCGAGGGCTTCCTCCGCCATCGCCAGGTCGATGGATCGATCCAAAACCCGTGCGAGCATGGAAATCTTGGTGATGGCGCCCTCCAACTCCCGGGCGTTGGACTCGATGGTCGCGGCGATCAGGCAAACGACGTCTTCGGGCAGTTCCACGCCGCGGGCGGAGGACTTCTTGCGGATGATGGCCACCCGGGTCTCGTAGCCGGGGCGATCGATGCCCGCCACCAAGCCCCAGTTGAATCGGCTGACGAGGCGTTCCTCGAGTTGGGGGATCTCCGCCGGCGGGCGGTCGCAGGAGAGGATGATCTGCTTCTGCGTCTGGTAGAGGGTGTTGAAGGTGTGGAAGAACTCCTCCTGCGTCTGTTCGTGCCTGGAGAGGAACTGAACGTCGTCGATGACCAGCAGTTCCGCGTGGCGATAGCGATAGCGGAAATCGTGCAGCTTGCCCAGTTCGATCGCCTCGATCAGGTGGTTGATGAACGTTTCGCAGGAGAGGAAGACGATTCGGGCTCCGCTGCGAGAGATGATCTCGTTGCAGACCGCCTGGAGCAGGTGCGTCTTGCCCAGCCCGGCGGCGCCGTGAACGAACAGGGGGTTGTAAGCCTTGCCGGGCGATTCGGCCACCGCGATACACGCCGCGTTGGCCAGGCGGTTGCAGGGGCCGGTGACGAAATTGGGGAAGGTGTAATCGTTGTTGAGGACGAACTCTTGTGCCGTTGCGTCTGCCTCGCCCTTGGCGGGGGTCCCGGCCAGGAAACAGACGGTCACCAACCGGCCGGTGGCGGCTTGGGCGGCCTCGGTGAACAGGTGGGTGGCCCGCTGCTGGCAGTAGGCCTGCTCCTGGGGCCCTGGGGAGCGAATCTCGAGCAATCCGTGTTCCAGGGCGACCGGTTCAAGCTGAGCGAACCACGGACGGATCACCTGCCCACCGTGAGCGATGACGTGTTGGATGATCTCCTGCCAAAGCTGCGTGTCCACCGTGCTCAACACAGCCGTCCCTTTATATCGAAGCGGCCTCCGGCCGCGCACGTTCCAGCAGAACCCAGAGCAGAACCAGCAGAGAACACCCAATCGTCCGTGAGGTGAAGTTAAGAAACGGCAAGCGTGTGTCGTCCTCCTTGACGGCGAGGCAAAGCATACTTGCAGCTTGAGTTCCGGTCAAAGGGAAAACTAAAAAGCCCCGTCCGGACCCCCTGTGCCCTACTACGCGGCCACTACGCGT
>JANQGB010000551.1 GCA_028277545.1 Phycisphaerae bacterium
CAAGGGGTATGACGTGGCCGGCCTGCTGGAACACATCGACCAACTGCTGGAGTCGGCACGGGCGGCCGGAACCGTGATCGTCGGCATGGGGCGTCTGGGCGGGGCGCTGGCCGCGTATTTTGCCGGCCGAGAGGGCGAGCACCGGATCGTGGCCACCTTCGATATGGACCCGCAGCGTGTGGGGAGGGTGGTCCACGGCTGCCATTGTTATCCGCTTGATGAACTCGAGCCCAGGCTCGGGCAGGAGCCAGCCACGGTGGGCGTGATCGCGGTACCGGCAGAGGCCGCCCAGGACGTCGCGGACCGGCTGGTGAGGGCGGGTGTGCGCGGCCTGCTCAACTTCGCGCCCGTACGTCTCCGTGTGCCGACGGAGGTGTTCGTGGAGCAGATCGATATAGGCGTGCTACTCAACAAGGTGGCATTTTTCGGCACACAACAAGCAGCAGCAGCACGGGAGAAGAAATGATCCTCGCTCAGGACGAAATGTCGGCGGTATTCGAAGAATACCCGGATGCCAGTCGCGAGCATCTGATTCCGGTTCTTCAGGCGGTCCAGTCCAAGCTGGGCTATCTATCGCGGGAGGCGATGGTGGAGGTCGGTGAGCGTCTCGGGTTGCCGGTCAGCAAGGTGTACGGCGTCGCTACGTTCTACAACCAATTCCGCTTTCAGCCGCTTGGCAAGGTGCACTGCCAGGTGTGCCGTGGAACAGCGTGTCACGTGAAGGGTTCTGGCAAAGTGCTGGACACCCTGCGAAAGACGCTACAGATAGAGCCGGGGCAGACCACTCGCGATGGCAAAAACAGCTACGAGGTGGTCGCCTGTATCGGGGCCTGCGGGCTGGCGCCAGTCGTGACGGTCAACGGCGACTTTCACGCGGAGATGACTGCTGACAAGGTCGGCAAGACGCTCAAGAAGTACCTGAGCAAGCAAGAGGCACGGGATGCACACGAAAAGAACTGACACTACCGAGGCATCACCGGCCGGCCGGTTCCTTACACCGGCGAACGTCGCCGCCTGGCTGAACGACGTCACGCCTGAGGAAGCCGGCGGCGCGGAGGCTTGCGGGATGCGGTGGAAGCTGCTGGGACGCGAGCAGGTCGAACGCACCACGATCTACGTCGGCGCCGGAACGTGCGGGCTCGGCGCCGGTGCGCAGAAGACCGTCGACGCAGTGCGCTCCTACCTCGACGAACACGAGCTGGACGCCGACATTGTCGAGGTGGGTTGCATTGGTCTGTGCTCGGCCGAGCCGTTGCTCGACGTGCAGCTTCCGGGCCGGACCCGCCTGAGCTTCAAACAGGTGACGGAAGAGAAGGTCGGGCCGCTGCTCGACCAACTGCTGAAGGGTACGCCGCCAACCGAGCAGGTCATCCTCCAGTTTCGGCAGCCGGACCTGGAGCCGTGGGGGAACGTGCCCTTCTATGACGAACACCCCTTCTTCAAGCCGCAGACGCGCTGGGTGCTGGCCAACTGCGGCCATGTTGATCCCTGCCGCATAGAGGAGTACCTGGCTCACGGCGGTTACCGGGCCCTGGCCAAAGTTCTGCGTACCGCAACACCAGCCGAGACCTGCGACGAAGTCGAGCGTGCCGGCCTGCGAGGGCGGGGCGGCGGTGGGTTCCCGACTGGCAAGAAGTGGAAGTTCGCCCTCAACACCGCGAGCGATCAGAAGTACCTGATCTGCAACGCTGACGAAGGAGACCCGGGGGCGTTCATGGATCGGGCCATCATCGAGGGCGACCCGCACCGACTGGTCGAGGGCTTAGCGCTGGCGGCCTACGGTATCGGCGCCAGCAAGGCCTACGTCTATATCCGGGCGGAGTATCCGCTGGCCATCGAGCGGCTGCGGCTGGCTATTCACCAGGCATCGCGCTGCGGGCTGCTGGGCCGCGATATCCTAGGCAGCGGATTCGACCTCGACATCGTGATCAAAATGGGCGCCGGCGCCTTCGTATGTGGCGAAGAGACTGCACTGATCCACAGCATCGAAGGCAAGCGCGGGATGCCGCGCCCCAGGCCACCATTTCCCGCCGTCTGCGGTCTGTTTGGCAAGCCGACCATCATCAACAACGTCGAGACGCTGGCCAATCTTCCGCCGCTGCTGGCGAACGGGGCGACTTGGTTTGCCAGTGTCGGCACTGACAGCAGTACGGGCACCAAGGTCTTCGCGTTATCGGGCAAGATCGCGCTGACCGGACTGGTCGAGGTGGCCATGGGTACGCAACTGCGCGAGGTGCTGTTCGATATCGGCGGCGGCATTCCCAATCAGCGCAAATTCAAAGCGGTCCAGATCGGCGGCCCCTCAGGAGGATGCATTCCCAGTCAGCATCTGGACATCGCGATCGACTACGAGTCGCTCAAGACCGTGGGCGCCATGATAGGCTCCGGCGGGCTGGTGGTGATGGATGAAGACACCTGCATGGTGGATGTGGCCAAGTTCTTCATGGACTTCATCCAGCGGGAAAGCTGCGGGAAGTGCATCCCGTGCCGGGAAGGAACCAAGCAGATGCTGGACGCGCTGGAGCGCATCACTCGAGCCCGGCGCCGCGAACAGGGATTTGAAGCCCTGGACCGCTTCAAGGGCGTTCTTACTATCGAGCGGTTGGCCGAGGTCATTCGCGACACCAGCCTGTGTGGCCTGGGCCAGACCGCACCGAACCCGGTGCTCAGCACGCTGCGCTGGTTCCGAGACGAATACGAAGCCCACGTCTTCAATCGCCGGTGTCCAGCGGGCGCCTGCGGTGAGTTGCTGACCTACCGAATCGACGCGGAGGCGTGCAAGGGGTGCACATTATGCGGGCGCGTCTGCCCGGCCGACGCGATCAAGGGCGCGGTCAAGAGTCCACATTACATCATCGAGGAACGCTGTATTGCGTGTGGTTCGTGCCTGGAGGCGTGCAAGCTGGGTGCAGTGATTGCCGATTAATGGATGGAATGTGAAGCCGTGATCACACTGGAAGTCAACGACAAACATATTCGGGCCCAGGAAGGCGAGAACGTCCTGGACGCCTGCCGGCGAGCCGGGATCAGTATTCCCACGCTCTGTCATCTCAAGGGGCTGACGCCTACCGGCGCGTGCCGCATGTGCGTTGTGGAGGTCGAGGGCACGCGAGGCCTGGTGCCGGCCTGCGCCTGGCCCGCGTCCGACGGCATGAAGGTCCAGACGCACTCGCCCCGGGCGGTCCGCGCCCGTCAGACGATCGTGGAGCTGCTGCTGGCCGGCCACCCGGACGATTGTCTTTACTGCGTGCGCAACGGCGAATGCGAGCTACAGGACCTTGCTCACGAGCTGGGCGTGCGCGAGCGGCGTTTTCACGCACCATGCGCCCAGCGCAACCTCGACGTTTCGAGTCCGTCAATCGTCCGTGACCCGGCCAAGTGCATCTTGTGCGGCAAATGCGTTCGGGTATGCGATGAGGTCCAGGGCGTAGCGGCGATCGACTTCATCAACCGTGGAAGCGAGGCGATCGTAGGCACCGCCTTCGACCAAGGCCTCAACGTTTCGAGTTGCGTGAACTGCGGCCAGTGCGTGGCAGTCTGCCCGACGGGTGCCCTGCGCGAGCAGTGCGACCTGGACAACGTGCTGAACGCCCTGGCTGACCCTGATCGCTACGTCGTAGTCCAGCACGCGCCGGCCGTCTCCGTCACACTGGCCGAGGAGTTCGGCATGAAGCCCGGCAAGGACATTGCCGGGACGCTGACCAGTGCCTTGCGGAAGCTCGGCTTCCGGCGAGTTTTTCCCACGGCGTTTTCCGCTGACTTGACCATCATGGAGGAGGCTTCCGAGCTGGTAGAGCGCGTGCAGCGCGGCGGTCCGTTCCCGATGCTCACGAGCTGCTCGCCGGGCTGGATCAAGTTCATGGAGCA
>JANQGB010001046.1 GCA_028277545.1 Phycisphaerae bacterium
GAGCTGCCTGAGATCTGCCAGAACTCCGATAACAGATGTGAATGTACACCGCGCCGTCCGTCCCGTCAACTCGCCGGGGCGGGGTCGGGCCGGTCCGACGCCCGCGGGCGCGTGCCGGCCAGCGCGTCCCAATCCTGTCAATCTGGCAGGGTCCGCCCGGAGGCAATGACACCTAAGTTCTTATAAATCAGCGTGTTATATCTTCTCTCCCGCCGGGCACGCGGCGTGCAATCAGTACCTCCGGCGGGTTCCTTAGGCCGCCGGGAGGTACACAAATGAATACAAACAACCTGACCATTCGGGCTACCGAAGCGCTCCAGAGAGCCCAGCGCATGGCCACCGAGAGCAGCCATCCGTCACTGGGGCCGCTGCACCTGTTGTCGGCACTACTCAACGAGGACGCGGGCGGCACCATCGTGCCCTTGCTGCAGAAACTCGGCGTGGCCGTTGATCGAATCCGTGAGCTGAGCCAGAGCGAGCTCAAACGGCTTCCGCGGACTACCGGCGGGCAGCTAACCGCTGATCCTGCGTTCGGACAGGTGGTCGAGACCGCGAGGGCCGAGGCGGATCGCCTCAAAGATCAATATGTGTCTACCGAGCACCTGCTGGTGGCGCTGGCAGAGGTGCCCTCTGATGCCAAGGAGATTCTCACGGTCAACGCCGTGCGCCGCGATGAGATACTGGCGGCACTGAAAGAGATCCGCGGCGGGCAGTCGGTCGCCAGTGAAAACCCCGAAGACACGTACCAGGCCCTGGAGCGTTACGGGCAGGACATGGTCTCTTTGGCGCGGCAAGGCCGGATCGATCCGGTCATCGGGCGCGACGAGGAGATCCGCCGCTGCATGCAGGTCCTGGCCAGGCGCACCAAGAACAACCCGGTGCTCATTGGCGAGCCCGGGGTGGGCAAGACCGCCATCGTGGAGGGGCTGGCCCTGCGGCTGGCTGACGGCGATGTTCCGCAGGTCCTCAAGGACAAGCGCCTGATTGCCCTGGACATGGGGGCACTGTTAGCGGGTGCCAAGTACCGTGGTGAGTTCGAGGAGCGGCTGAAGGCGGTTATCCGGGAAGTGACCGAAACCGACGGCCAGGTGATACTCTTCATCGACGAGTTGCACACTATCGTCGGCGCGGGCAAGGCTGAAGGCGCGGTGGATGCGGGGAACCTGCTCAAGCCGGCGCTGGCTCGCGGCGCATTGCGATGTATCGGTGCCACTACGCTGGACGAATACCGCCAGCACATCGGGAAGGACGCCGCCCTGGAGCGGCGCTTCCAGCCGACCTACGTCTCGGAGCCGAGCGTGGAGGACACCATCGCGATTTTGCGCGGTCTCAAACCTCGCTACGACGCCCATCATGGGGTACGCATCCAGGACTCGGCCCTGGTCGCGGCGGCCACACTCTCTCACCGGTACATCTCTGACCGCCACCTGCCGGACAAGGCCATCGACCTGATCGATGAGGCCGCCTCGGCGCTGCGGATCGAGAACGACTCCCTGCCCGCCGAGCTGGACGAGATTCGACGGCACCAGATGCAGTTGGAGATCGAGCGCCAGGCGCTGAAGCTGGAGAAGGATGCGGGCTCGAAGGAGCAACTCGAGAGGGTCGAACAACAACTGGCTGATGTGAAGGAGCGAAACGCCGCCCTGACCGCCAAGTGGGAGAACGAGACTCGCGCGCTGGCTGAGATCAAGTCGGTGAAGGAAGCCATCGACTCCAAGCAGGTCGAGCTGGAATCGGCCACCCGGTCGGGCGACCTGGAACAGGCCGCCCGGATTCGCTACGGCGACATCGTCGAGCTGCAGAACAAACAGAAGGAGCTGGTAGCCAGCCTGGCGGACCTGCAATCGGAAGGCAACGGACTGGTCCACGAAGAGGTCACGCCCGAGCGTGTGGCCGAGGTGGTCAGTCGGTGGACCGGCATTCCCGTGGCGAGAATGCTGGAATCAGAGAAGCAGAAGCTTCTGCGGATGGAGGACGCGATCGCTCGTCGCGTGGTCGGCCAGGAAGAGGCAGTTCGAGCCGTAAGCGATGCCGTGCGCCGCTCGCGGGCGGGTCTGGGTGACCCGCGACGGCCTCTGGGCTCGTTTCTGTTCCTGGGGCCGACCGGCGTCGGCAAGACCGAGTTATGCAAAGCACTGGCCGAGTTCCTGTTCGACACCGAGGACGCTGTCGTACGTGTCGATATGAGTGAGTTCATGGAACAACACTCCGTGGCCAGGCTCATAGGCGCGCCGCCGGGATACGTGGGCTACGAGGAAGGCGGTGTGCTCACCGAGGCGATCCACCGCCGGCCATACTCGGTTGTGCTGTTCGACGAGATCGAAAAAGCCCACCGTGACGTCTTCAACGTGCTGCTGCAGGTGCTCGACGACGGCCGCCTGACCGACGGCCACGGGCGGGTGGTCGACTTCAACAACACCATCATCGT
>JANQGB010000637.1 GCA_028277545.1 Phycisphaerae bacterium
TCCGAGCCCTCTGTCCCTCAGTTCCGCTGTAGCCTTGCTGGCCGCACTTGGGTCGACCAGGTCCAGCTTGTTCGCAGCCACGATGCCGGCGGTGCGGCCAGCAGCGACCAGAGGCGCCCGCACGTCCGCAGTGCCAAGGCCCGTCAGGTCGAGAACCAGGCAAACCAGATCTGCCCCGGCCGCCGCTGCCGTCCATCCGCCCCGGGCCAGACCTGGCCGCATGGACTCGCCAGGCTCGAACCCAGCAGAATCCAGCAAGATCACTTCGCCGTTGGCTGTCTGCATGGGGGCAGACAAGATGTCTCGAGTGGTTCCCGCCATGGCCGAGCAGATTGCCCGGTCCAGTCCGCTGAGGGCATTGAGAAGGCTGCTCTTGCCAGCGTTGGCATATCCAACGAGCACAACACGCGGCAAGGTCGCGAGACGTTCGGTCGAGCCGGACTGCTCCACGAGAGCGTCGATGTCGGCAGACAATCCGTCCAGGCGACGGCGGAGTTCGGCAGGAGCGATGAAGTCGATGGGCTCCTCCGCAAAATCAATGTCGGCCTCCACCAGGGAAACCAGATCCGTCAACCGGCCAGCCAGCCCGGCGAGGCGCTGCGCCAGGTCCCCGCGCTTCAGGCGGGCGGAGGCGCGCAGCTCGGCATCACTGCGGGCACGAATCAGGGCTGCCACGGCTTCGACCTGGGTGAGGTCCATGGCGCCGGCCAGGTAAGCTCGGGCGGTGAACTCGCCTGGACCCGCGGGGCGGGCACCGGCGGCTACTGCCAAATCGGTCAGCATGGCTAGCAGGGGCGGCGAACCGGCCGTATGCAGCTCGACACAATCCTGACGCGTGTAACTCCGGGGCGAGCGGAAGACATAGCACTCGGCTGGCACTGCGCGAAGCTGGTCCAGGAAGACCCGGCCCGTCAAGCGAGTGAACCCCCCTGCCGACTCAACGCCGCGCCCATCACTGGCCGCGAACAGACCGGCGGCGATCTCTCTGGCCCGCGGTCCGGAGAGTCGCAGGATACCCCGCGGGGAGTGGCCCGGCGCGGAGGATACGGCCACGATCGTGTCTTCGGTCAGATCGAACATCGCTGGGCTCGATGGCTCCGGCCGACAGCCTGTTAGCGCCGCGTAACACGGTGAGTCGTCGCCGAGTCGATGCCATGTTATGATCGACGGCGAGGAGGGGTCAATCTCCGGTTTCAGAACGGTGGTGATGGCACGAAGCTTATGGTGAAGCAGTTACTGAAACAGGTCGTGGCTGGCCAGCACCTTTCACGCGATCAGGCCGCCGCCGCCTTTGAAGAAATAATGTCCGGTACGGCGGATTCCGTGGCAACCGCCGGCCTGCTGGCCGCGATGGCGACCAAGGGCGAGACGGTGGACGAGATCGTCGGAGCCGCCCAGGCCATGCGGCAGCGGATGCGGCGGGTGCAATGTGACCCGGAAGCGGTGGACACCTGCGGCACCGGCGGCGACGGCATCAGCACCTTCAACGTGTCAACGACCGCAGCGATAATCGCCGCGGCCGCGGGCGTAACAGTAGCCAAGCACGGGAATTGCACTAACACGCGTGCCAGCGGCAGTGCCGAAGTGCTCGAAGCGCTGGGAGTGAATCTCGACGCCGACGTCGCCACTGTTGAACGCTGCCTCAGAGAGACCAAGGTCGGCTTTCTGTACGCCCGCGCCCTTCACCCAGCCATGAAGCACGCAGCGCCACTGCGGTCGGCCCTGGGGATCCGCACCATCTTCAATCTACTGGGACCGTTGTCTAACCCGGCCGCCGTGCGCCGGCAGGTTTTGGGCGTGCCGAGGCCACAGTTGACCGAATTGCTGGCAGGCGTGCTGCGTGAGCTCGGTGCCAGCCAAGCCTGGGTCGTTCACGGATCTGACGGCCTTTGCGATCTGACCATTACCGGGGATACGCGAGTCTCTGAACTTCGGGGTGGCGAGATCCGCACGTTAGAAGTCGCTCCGGAAGACTGCGGCCTTACGCGAGCCAAGCTGGACGACATTCGCGCCGACTCCGCAGCGGCCAGCGCCGAGGCGGTGCGCGGAATTCTGGCCGGCGACCGGGGACCGCGGCGCGATCACGCCCTGCTGAACGCGGGGGCCGCTGTGCTGGTGGCGGGCAGGGCGAACGACTTGCGAGACGGCGTAGATCAGGCAGCCCAGGCGGTCGATTCCGGCAAGGCCGCGGCGACCCTGGCTGCACTGGTCGAAATAAGCCAGGGACGATGATGACCACCAGGGTTCCGAAGAGGAAGTGCCCACAACAATGATCCGATACGAATGTGACAGGTGTGGCCACCCTCTCGGCGCCAACGATACCGGTCGGTTCATCGTCAAAATGGAAGTCTATGCGGCGGCCGGGCCCGTGGACATCACACCCGCTGATTCACAGCGGGACCACACTGACGAAATCGAGGCACTCGTCAGGCAACTCGAACGGGCCAATCCTGATGAGATAGAGGATCAGGTCTACCGATGCCTGCGCTTTGACCTTTGCGCCGACTGCCACCGCGATCTGCTGCGGAACCCACTCGGGCGGAAGGAGTAGCCGAGGACACTGCTTCTCCCCCGACTGCTAAGGCATTCATTCGAGAGACACAGACCTGCCCAGCTCAGGGCGGTGACCCGGCCGGGACCTCATTTAGGCACCGTCAAAGCCCTGTAACCTCGCCGGCCGCAGATTGCCCGAGAGGCAATGGAACAGCGACAGGATTAATGGTAGAAACGCTTCACGCTGGCAGCCCACATGCTACAGCGTGAGAGACTGCTGATCGCGTTGTGGCGCATGCAGGGCGAGTCGAGTCGCTACCGTGAGACTCTATCATTGCCAGCGGCGGTGGCTTGGTTGATATCAAGCTTCGCGTGCGTCAGAATAAATGGCTTGTCGACCTACAAGCGCGCAGTCCGAACAAGTGAGGTAAATGCCTGTGGAAGTTGACGGTAAGACGATCGAGTTGGATCAGGACGGCTTCATGAACGACCCGGACCTCTGGGACGACCGCGTCGCGGCAGCGATCGCCAAGGAGGAGGGAATAGAGGAGATTTCCGATAAACACTGGGCCATCGTCCGGTTCATCCGCGGCTATTGGCAGGAACACGACCTGGCCCCCCCGGTGCGCCTGCTCTGCAAGGAGTCCGGGGTGAGCGTGCGAGAAGTCTATAAGCTCTTCACGTCAGGACCGGCTCGTGGCGCCTGTCGGGTCGCAGGATTGCCCAAACCGGACGGTTGCGTATAGGGCCTGACTGTCGGGTACGCGCCCGTTCAGCATAGAAGAAGCTATGGTTGTTGCGGCGAAAGTGTTTGTGGTGGTAAGCGGGCTGTGGGTGATTGCGGCCCTGACAGCGCAGGTGCTGGGCGCCTCGCGCGGCGGCCGGCGCGACTACAGCGAGCGGAAAGGCAGCCCGGCCAGCGGGGTGGTCTACAGTTTCACGTTGGCCATGACCCCGAAGCACAAGGAATCCATCCGGCTGTATCC
>JANQGB010000782.1 GCA_028277545.1 Phycisphaerae bacterium
TCATCGTCAGCGGTGCGACCCCCGAGACCTTCGCGGTTGACGTCTTCGCGTTCCCGCCCCCCTGACTGCTCCGACAGACGAGCCAGACGCCCAGCGGCCGTCCCCTGGACGGTCTCCGCCCCGCTCGTTAAGGTGTGCCCGTTGCGTGTATGGTGCGGTCCATGGGCGGCAGCGGAGCTGGCACTCTCCTCCGGTGGAAGATCGACAACATGCCTCAGCGGTTCTTCTACGGGTTCCTGACCATCGCTATCCTCTTCTGCGTCGTGGCCACCGATTCGCTGCTGGCCGACGTCTGGATGCCGGCCGGAGTGCTCGGCGACATCTGTGGTCGCGGTTCGCTAATCCCTCTGGTCTTTGCGGTACTCATCCTGGCGGGCGGCTGGGAGATGGTCCGCCTGATGAGATCCGCCGGCCTGAGGCCCCACGCCGGGATCGGCATCGTAATGTCGCTGGTGTTGCTGCTGTCGCCCTGGCTGTGCGCGACGTGCCTGGTGGGCACCGGACTGGGCGATCTTGACGGCATGCGCTGGCAACTGGTCTGGCTTGCGCTGACGCTGATACTGACGATGACCGCCCAACTTCGACGAGGAGTCACCGACAACGCCATCGCCGACGTGGGCGCCACCTGGATGATGGTCCTATACCTGGGTTTCCTGCCCTCCTTCGCCGTATGGCTACGCTGCTACCCGGGCGTGCCGGGCTTCGATGCCGCCTGGCTGGTGCTGGCCTTTCTGCTCATTACCAAGGCATCCGACATCGGGGCCTACATCGTCGGCACCCTCTTCGGAGCTCACAAACTCCTGCCCGCAGTCAGTCCCGCCAAGTCCGTCGAGGGCGCTGTGGGCGGAATGGCGGCCAGCATCCTCGTGGCCCTGGGTTTATACAAGGTTCTTTTTTTGTCGATAGACTTTAATCTGCTGGCGGTCGAGGATGTGATGAGCGTCGGCCGCATGACGAGCGGCATCCGGGCGATGGAAATGTGGCAAGTTATTGTGTTCGGCGGACTTATGTCGGTTTCCGGGCAGGTGGGGGACCTGTTTGAATCCGTACTGAAACGAGCGGCCCGCCAGAAAGACTCGGCGGCGATCATTCCGGGCTACGGTGGGGTACTCGATTTGATCGATAGCCCTGTGTTGGCGGCGCCAGTGGCGTGGTTCCTGATGACGGTGTGGTGGGATGTCTTGTAGGTTTTCGAGTATGATGCAGCGGGTGCGGAGATAGGGCCTCTGCGGGGAGGCCTGCCGGCTGCCAGAGGGGCGATCATCCCAAGCGTGGATCTGACCGTTACCATCGAGGACGTCGGACGCCGGGCGACACTGTTCGGGTCGGCCGACAAGAACCTCCGTCTGATTCGGGCGGCGTTGGACGTACAGGTAACCGCCCGCGACTCGTCGATCAAGCTGAGCGGCCAAGCCGACGCGGTGGGCAAGGCGGCCAAGGTCATCGAGTCGCTGCAGCAGCATCTGAAGCAGAAGGGCTCGCTGGGAACCGAAGACGTGTCCCGTGCCCTGGCGGACGTCTCCCGGCCTGGCGGGTCGGCTCGCGGAGGCGCGATCGAGGTCTTCGCCTCGAACGTGGCCATCTACCCCAAGACTGAGGGCCAGACCCGGTACGTGGACGCCATTCTGGACCACGACCTGACCTTCTGCCTGGGGCCGGCGGGCACGGGCAAGACCTATCTGGCGGTGGCGCTGGGCGTCTGCCTGTTGAAGCAGAACCGCATCAAACGGATCGTACTGGTGCGCCCGGCGGTCGAGGCCGGCGAGAAAATCGGCTACCTGCCGGGAGATATGCAGGCCAAGGTGAATCCCTACCTGCGCCCGCTGTTCGACGCGATGCACGACATGATGAGCTTCGATCAGATCAAGCGCTTCATGCAGAATGACGTGATAGAGGTGATTCCGCTGGCCTTCATGCGCGGGCGGACGCTGAGTAATTCGGTCATCATTCTCGACGAGGCCCAGAACTCGACGGTGTCGCAGATGCTGATGTTCCTGACCAGGCTAGGCCACCACAGCAAGATGATCGTCACCGGTGACGACTCCCAGGTGGACCTGGCGCCCGGGCAGACCAGCGGCGTGCGCGACGCGGCCCGGCGGTTACACGGTGTG